>NZ_JBSFFY010000004.1:211436-272604 GCF_053596315.1 Streptomyces sp. NPDC001732 | reverse complement strand
GTTGATAGGCCAGATGTGGAAGCCCGGTGACGGGTGGAGCTGACTGGTACTAATAGGCCGAGGGCTTGTCCTCAGTTGCTCGCGTCCACTGTGTTTGTTCTGAAATAACGAACGGCCGTGAGGGTTCCGGTGTTGGTTAATTTCATAGTGTTTCGGTGGTCATTGCGTTAGGGAAACGCCCGGTTACATTCCGAACCCGGAAGCTAAGCCTTTCAGCGCCGATGGTACTGCAGGGGGGACCCTGTGGGAGAGTAGGACGCCGCCGGACTCCTTTTGGGAGAGCCCCGTGCCCTTGCGGCACGGGGCTTTTCTGTTTTCACCACCTTGTCCAGGACCTGGCCGTGCCGTCCGCGGCCGATCACCACCTGTCTCGTAGCTCCGCAGCCTGAACAGCTGGGATGAGAGCCAAAAAAATTTGGGCAGCGATGTCGAGAACCCGTGGTCGGTTCCGTCCCCGTAGTGAATGCGACCAAGATGGGTCGCATCAGCACCGAGGAGAGACACGATGGCCAAGTACCTGCTGCTGAAGCACTACCGAGGCGCCCCGGCTTCGGTCAACGATGTGCCGATGGACCGGTGGGCGCCTGAGGAGATCTCGGCCCACATTCAGTACATGAACGACTTCGCGGCCCGGCTGGAGAAGACCGGCGAGTTCGTCGACGGTCAGGCGCTCGCCCCCGAGGGGACATGGGTCCGGTACGACGGGGAGGGACGACCTCCGGTCACCGACGGCCCGTTCGCCGAGACCAAGGACCTCATCGCCGGCTGGATGGTGATCGATGTCGACAGCTACGAGCGTGCCGTCGAGCTGGCGGGGGAGCTGTCGGCCGCCCCCGGGGCCGGCGGACAGCCGATCCACGAATGGCTCGAGCTGCGTCCGTTCCTGACCGAGCCGCCCACCATCGCGGAGTGACCTCGTCGATGAACGAGCTCCTGCTCCGGAGCCTCACGCCGAGCGTGCTCGGAATCCTCGTCCGCCGCGGAGCCGACTTCGCGGCGGCCGAGGACGCCGTACAGGACGCGCTGGTCGAGGCGGTCCGCGTCTGGCCGACCGACCCGCCACGGGACCCGAAGGGCTGGCTGATCACCGTAGCCTGGCGCAGGTTCCTCGACGCGAGCCGGGCGGACGCCGCCCGCCGTCGACGTGAGGACCTCGTTGACGAGGAGCCGGTGCCCGGTCCCGCACCCGCGGTGGACGACACGCTTCAGCTCTACTTCCTGTGCGCCCACCCGTCACTGACACCGTCGTCCGCGGTCGCGCTCACCCTGCGCGCCGTCGGCGGACTCACCACCCGCCAGATCGCCCAGGCCTACCTGGTGCCCGAAGCAACCATGGCGCAGCGCATCAGCCGGGCCAAGCGCACCGTCTCCGGCGTACGGTTCGACCGGCCCGGCGACGTCGCCACCGTGCTGCGTGTCCTCTACCTGGTCTTCAACGAGGGCTACTCCGGCGACATCGACCTCGCCGCCGAGGCCATTCGCCTCACCCGGCAGCTCGCGGCCCGGGTCGACCACCCCGAGGTGGCAGGGCTGCTCGCACTCATGCTGCTCCACCATGCCCGGCGCGCAGCCCGGACCGCGTCCGATGGCAGCCTGGTGCCGCTCGCAGAGCAGGACCGCAGCAGATGGGACACCAAGGCGATCGCCGAGGGCATCGAGATCCTGCAGGCCGCCCTCGCCCGCGACCGGCTGGGAGAGTTCCAGGCCCAGGCCGCCATCGCGGCACTCCACGCCGACGCACTCACCGCCGAGGAGACCGACTGGGTACAGATCGTCGAGTGGTACGACGAACTCGTGAGCCTGACCGACAATCCGATCGTCCGGCTCAACCGCGCGGTGGCCCTCGGCGAGGCCGACGGGCCCCGCGCCGGCCTGGCGGCTCTCGCGGCGCTGGACGATTCACTGCCCCGCCACACCGCGGTCGCGGCGCACCTCCACGAGCGCGACGGCGACCCGGCGACAGCGGCACGGCTGTACGCCGAGGCGGCCCGCAAGGCGACCAACCTCGCCGAACGGGACCACCTGATACGCCAGGCCGCCCGGCTCAACGCCCACCGACGTCGCTGAAGAGCAGGCCCGGATCCTTCCCGCAGTACGCGGCGCGGCTCAGAGCCGTCCCGCTGCCTTGAGAGCGAGATAGGCGTCTGCGAGGGCCGGGGCGAGGTTGTCCGGGGTGGCATCCACCACCACGGCACCGTGGCGCTGCAACCGTTCCGCGGTACGCAGCCGCCTCGCTCGGTCCTGGGCGCCCGCAGCGGCTTCGTAGACCGCGTCCACCGTGCCCCTGGCGTCCGCCATCCGCTCGACATGAGGATCCGCCACGGAAGCCACCAGCACCGTGTGGCGTCGGGTCAGACGGCGCAGCACGGGGAGCAGCCCCTCTTCCACGGGGGCGGCGTCCAGACCGGTCAGCAGTACGACCAGGGAACGACGAGGCGCGCCGGCGAGGACAGCGGCGCTGAGGCCCCGGGCATCGGTTTCCACGAGGGCCGGCTCGATGGGGGCCAAGGCGTTCACCATGGCCGACAGGACCTCCCCCGCGGACCGGCCCTGAACCTGCGCGCGGACCCGGCGGTCGTAGGCGAGCAGATCCACGCGGTCGCCCGCCCGAGTGGCGAGCGCCGTGAGGAGCAGGGCCGCGTCCAAAGAGGCGTCGAGACGGGGCACGTCACCGACCCGCCCTGCCGAAGTACGGCCGGTGTCCAGGACGACGAGGATGTGCCGGTCCCGTTCGGGGCGCCAGGTGCGCACCGCGACGGCGGACTGACGTGCTGTGGCCCGCCAGTCGATGGAACGGGTGTCGTCGCCGGGCACGTACGCGCGCAGGCTGTCGAACTCCGTGCCCTCGCCACGGGTGAGGACGCTGGTGCGGCCGTCGAGTTCACGGAGCCTGGAGAGCCGGGACGGCAGGTGCTTCCTGCTCGTGAAGGGAGGCAGGACCCGCACCGTCCAGGGGACCTGGTGGTGTCCCTGGCGGGCGGCCAGCCCCAGCGGACCGAACGAGCGGACGGTGATGCGTTCGGCCCGGCGGTCGCCCCGTCGGGTGGGCTTCAGGAACGTGGTCAGCCGACGGCGTTCCCCCGCCGGGACCGTCAGTGTGTGACGGGAGGCGGCCTGCTCCGTACCGGCGGCCCAACTGCTGGGGGGCCAGGCATCACGGAGGTGTGCCCGCAGACGGCGGCGGGAAGGATTGGTCACGGTGAGTTGCACCTCGGCGGTCTCGCCGAGTCGAACGTTCGTATCACCGGATCGGGTGAACTGAAGCGTTCGCACTGGTGCGGCCAGGACGTAGTCGCACAGAATTGCGAGAGAGAGCGGGGCATTGACCGCGAGCATTCCGGCCCAGCTCGGGGCCAGGATGCCTACGGGGAGTGACCCCAGGGCGGCCAGCAAGGCGGTACGTCCGGTGAGGGCCACGGTCACCGCCTCATCGGGGTACGGGGACGTGAGCGAGGACCGAGGTGATGACGGAGTCGGGGGTGACCCCCTCCATCTCCGCCTCGGGTCGCAGTTGGACGCGGTGGCGAAGCGTGGGGAGTGCCAGGGCCTTCACATCGTCCGGGATGACGTAGTCACGGCCGGTGAGCCAGGCCCAGGCCCGGGCGGTCGACAGCAGGGCGGTGGCGCCTCGGGGAGAGACGCCGAGGGAGAGCGAGGGGGATTCACGCGTGGCACGACAGATATCGACGACATAGCCGGCGATCTCGGGAGAGACCTTGGTCCGTGCGACCGCGTCGCGAGCGGCTTCGAGGTCCGCCGGGCCCGCGACGGGGCGTATGCCCGCCGACTTGAGGTCGCGCGGATTGAAGCCGTCGGAATGGCGGATGAGGACGTCGACCTCGTCCTGCCGTGAGGGGAGGGGCACCGTCAGCTTGAGCAGGAAACGGTCCAGCTGGGCTTCGGGAAGGGGGTAGGTGCCCTCGTACTCGACGGGGTTCTGCGTGGCGGCGACGAGGAAGGGGTCGGGCAGCTGCCGAGGGGTCCCGTCGACGGTGACCTGGCGTTCCTCCATGGCTTCCAGGAGGGAGGACTGTGTCTTGGGAGGGGTGCGGTTGATCTCGTCGGCGAGGAGCAGATTGGTGAAGACGGGGCCGGGCTGGAAGGAGAACTCCGCCGTGCGGGCGTCGTAGACCAGCGAGCCGGTGACGTCGCTGGGCATCAGGTCGGGGGTGAACTGGACGCGCTTGGTGTCGAGTTCGAGCGAGGCGGCGAGGGCCCGGACCAGGAGGGTCTTGGCCACGCCGGGCACGCCTTCGAGCAGCACGTGACCCCGGCAGAGCAGGGCGACGACGAGCCCGGTGACCGCGGGGTCCTGGCCGACCACGGCCTTGGCGATCTCGGAGCGCAGGGCTTCCAGGGACGCGCGGGCCGTGTCGCCGTTCCCGGTGGTCTCGGGGGTACCGGCGGGCACCGGGGGCGGGGCGCTCATGACGTGCGTACCTCTCTTTCGAGGGTGTCGAGTTGGTCTGCCAGATGGACAAGGGCGGCGTCGTCGGCCGGGCCGGGGCCGAAAAGCAGCGCCTGGAGGCTGTCGTCAGTGGTGCCGAGGCGGGCGGAAAGAGCGGGGACGAGCGCGGAGGGGGAGTGGGCGTCGCGTGGGGAGACGCCGATGAGCGGGGCGATGCGGTTACGGGATGCGGTGCGCAGCGAGTCGGCAGCGCGGTCACGGGCGTTCGCCCTGCGGTAGAGGCGGGCCCGGCCCTCGGTGGATTCGGAGGCACGGATGGCCACGGGCAGCCGTTCGGCCACCAGGGGGCCCAGGCGGCGGGCACGCCAGACGGCGGCGAGTACGGCGGCCAGGGCCAGCTGCAACGTGCCCCACAACCAGCCCTGCGGAATCAGGTCGGCGAAGCTGCGTTCGTCACCGGCTCCGGCGGCGGAAGTATCGGCGAGTGAGGGGAGGTACCAGACCAGATGAGGGCGGGAACCGAGAAGTTGCAGGGCCAGGGAGGCGTTGCCCCGGTTGGCGAGCCGGTCGTTGTAGAGGAGGTCGGGGGAACCGAGGAGCACGGTGTCGCCCGCGCCCTGTTCGACCAGGAGCAGGGTGGGAAGGCCGCCGCTCGGGAAGCAGGAGGTGGTGGCGGGGCCGCCTCCGGTGTAACGGAAGCCCCCTGTTTCGACATCGCCCGCGGCGCGGGCGGCGGGCAGGGAGCACCCGGGGTCACGGGGGGCCACGGGGCCGGCGGATTCGGCGCCGATGCCGGGCACCAGCGTGCGTACGGAGGAAGGGCCCGCCGCGAGGAGGACGGTGCGGCCCGCCGAGTCGCCGGTCGCGGCGCGGAGCCGGCGCTGTTGGTCCGGGGCCAGCAGGTCGGGGGAGGTGACGAGCAGTGTGGTGTCGGGGCCCGTCCGGGCCGTGGCCTCGCGGAGCGTGGTGGCCACGTGGACGGAGACCCCGCGGTCCTTGAGAAGCTCGGCGACGGCCCGGCTGCCGTACTGGTCGGCGGAGCGGGGGTCGAGTCGGCCGTGCTGGTCGCCGGAGCGCACGGCCGCCAGGGCGATTCCGGCGGCGACGAGCAGGAGCAGGGCGAGCAGGAGGCCGCGGACGCGAACCCAGACCTGGCGGGGTGTGAGGGATGTCGAGGTGGCAGCGGTGACCCGGGTCATTCGGCCGCTCCCCGGGCCGTGGCCGTGAGGACGGGTTTGGTGGTTTCGAGCGCGAGGTCCAGGTCGCGCACGCCCAGGTACGCCCGCTCGTCGGCGGCGCGGCCACCGTACGTGACGTCGTCGAATTCCCTGGCGGCGGCACGGAGCCGCGTCGCGTGCGCGGGCAGTGAGCGGCCCGCTTCGGCGGCGGCCTCGTCGGCGGTGCGTCCGGGGCGGGGAACCAGCAGCGCGCGTTCCTCCAAGGAACGGACGAGGGCGCGCATGCGCTCCTGGACGGCTTCGTTCCACCGCTGGGCGGCGGCGTGTGCCTCGGCGGCCTTCCGGTGTTCGGCCGCGCTGCGGGGGCCGTCGTCGAAGAGGACGTCCGCGGAACGAACGGCGGGGCGTGGGGCGCCGAGCCGCCACCAGAGCGCGGCGATCAGGCCGATGACGACCAGGACGAGCACGACGAGGCCGAGCGGACCGCCCGGCGCGGCGCCGGAGGCCGCCCCCAGGAGGTCGCCGATCCAGTTCCAGAGCCGGTCGAGGCCGCGCTGGAGGAGGTTGGGATCGTGCTCGTGGTACATCGGCTTGGACAGTTCGCGCTCGGCGGCCTCCCGGGCGGGGACACGTGGAGTGTCCACGGGCATGTCGCCGCTCGCGCGGATCAGTGACCGTACTGCTGTGATGCCCCCCGCTCCTGACACGGCATCAGTTCCCGGTGTCGTATCCGGGCAGGCCCGCTGCCCGGCCGAGTTCGAGGTCGAGCGCCTCGCGGCGAATGCGCTGGTCGACGTAGAGCAGGGCCATCACGCCGGCGGAGAGGGGGTAGGTGATCGTCGAAATGATCACTTCGCCGATGCCGGAGACGATCAGGAAGGGCCAGCCGAAGTCCATGGACCCGTCCGTGAGGGCGGAACCGATCCCGCCGCCGTCCACGGTCACCGCGATGACGCCGAACGGGATGGCGACGACGATGGACACGATGAGCGTCAGCAGCCAGGTGAGGGCCAGGACGCCGAAGGTTCGCCACCAGGCGCCCCTGACGAGCTTCGCGGAGCGGCGCATGGAAGCGGCGATCGACTGCCGCTCCAGCATCAGGGCCGGGGAGGCGAGACTGAAGCGGACCATCAGCCAGATGGTGCAGGCGGACGCGGCCAGGAAACCGATGAGGGCCAGTGCGGCGCCCGCGGCGGAACCGATCAGGAGGCCCGGCAGTATGCCGACCGTCAGGACGCCTGCGCTGATCAGGGTCAGCAGCAGGGTCAGCCCCAGCAGCTGGGCAAGCCGGGGCCGGGCCTCCGCCCATGCCTCGGAGAGCGTCACCTGGCGCCCCAGCACCGAGCGGCTGATCACCACGGTCAGTACGGAGGTCGTGATCAGCGTGGCGATCATGCCGATCAGTACGGAGGGCAGGTTGTTGATCAGCGTCGACTGCGCCGAGTCTGCGGCCTGCCGCAGCGCCTCCGGGCCGGTGGCGTTCGGATCGATCTCCACGGGGTCCGGCAGCAGGAAACGTTGCACGAGAATGATCGCGACCTGGGCGATCACGGACACGATGAGCGTGATGCCGAGGACCGTGCGCCAGTGGGCGCGCATGGTGGAGACCGCCCCGTCGAGGATCTCGCCGACGCCGAGGGGGCGGAGCGGGATGACACCGGGCTTGGCGGCGGTGGGCGGTTGCCACCGGCCGGGGCCGTACGGTCCGCCGCCGTGGCCGGGTCCCTGACCTCCGCCGCCCCAGCCGGTGGCGGGAGGGGGAGTGTGGGGGCCCGCGCCGGGAGCGCTCGGTGGGGACCACTGCCCTGCGGGCGGCTGGGTGGAGGACCAGTTCTCTCCCGGGGCGCTGCCGTCCACGGGCTCGGAAGGCCGGGGGACGTTCGCACCCTGGCCCTCGGAGGGGGCGGATCCGGGCGAGGCCCAGCCCGGAGTGTCGTTCATTCTCGCTCCTTCATGGTCCTGACCGCTCATCGGGGCAGCAGGTTGGCAGCCATCGTGCCACGCCACGCTCCGCCGTGGGCCGGGCGCTCCATCGCCTTCGTACCTTCATCTGCGGGGGCTTCACCGGGCAGACTGGGTGAATGGCTGATCAGGACGCGCAATCGGCGGCGGGCATCGAACCTTCCGCGCCTTCCGTACTCCGCTGGGCCGAGCCGGCGGGAGGCCCTGTGCTGGTGCTCCTCGACCAGACCCGTCTGCCGGCGGAGGAGGTCGAGCTGTGCTGTGCCGATGTGCCCGCGCTGGTGCGGGCGATCCAGACGCTGGCGGTGCGCGGTGCCCCGTTGCTGGGCATCGCGGGGGCCTACGGGGTCGCTCTCGCGGCCGCGCGGGGAGACGACGTCGCGCAGGTCGCGGAGCTGCTGGAGCGGGCGCGCCCCACCGCGGTGAACCTCGGGTACGGGGTGCGGCGGGCCGCCGGGGCGTACCGCCGGGCCGTCGAGGAGGGCGCGGACCGGGAGCGGGCCGCAGCGGCGGTGCTGGCCGAGGCCAGGGCGCTGCACCGGGAGGATGCCGAGGCCAGCGGGCGCATGGCCCGGTACGGTCTCGCCCTGCTGGACGAACTGCTGCCCGGCGGGGACGGGTACAGGCTGCTGACGCACTGCAATACGGGGGCGCTCGTCTCGGGCGGTGAGGGCACCGCCTTCGCCGTGGCACTCGGGGTGCACCGGGAGGGGCGCCTGAGGCGGCTGTGGGTGGACGAGACGCGCCCGCTGCTGCAGGGTGCCAGGCTGACCGCGTACGAGGCCGCGCGCAACGGCATGCCGTACAGCCTGCTCACGGACAACGCCGCGGGTTCGCTGTTCGCCGCGGGGGAGGTGGACGCCGTGCTCATCGGGGCGGACCGCATCGCAGCGGACGGGGCGGTGGCGAACAAGGTGGGGAGCTATCCGCTGGCGGTGCTCGCCAAGTACCACCACGTACCGTTCATCGTGGTGGCGCCGACCACGACCGTCGATCTGCACACCCCGGACGGGGCGTCGATCGTCGTGGAGCAGCGGGCGGCGGACGAAGTGACGGAGTTCACATCTCCGGGGATGCGAGGGGCGGACGGGGGCGTCGGCGGGCTGCCCGTGGCACCGGCGGGAACCCCCGCGTACAACCCGGCGTTCGACGTCACGCCGCCGGAACTGGTCACGGCGATCGTCACGGAGGAGGGCGCCGTTTCCCCGGTGACGGGGACCGGACTGGCAGAGCTGTGTGCCAGATCATCGCAGGTAACGATTAGCTAATGGGATGATGTCGATTATGAAGGGACGCGTCCTTGTCGTCGACGACGACACCGCACTGGCCGAGATGCTCGGGATTGTGCTGCGTGGTGAAGGGTTCGAGCCGTCGTTCGTAGCGGACGGCGACAAGGCACTTGCCGCTTTTCGTGAGGCCAAGCCGGACCTGGTCCTGCTGGATCTCATGCTGCCCGGTAGGGACGGCATCGAGGTCTGCAGGCTGATCAGGGCCGAGTCGGGTGTGCCGATCGTCATGCTCACGGCCAAGAGCGACACGGTCGACGTGGTGGTGGGCCTGGAGTCCGGGGCCGACGACTACATCGTCAAGCCGTTCAAGCCCAAGGAACTGGTCGCCCGGATCAGGGCCCGCCTGCGCAGGTCCGAGGAGCCGGCACCCGAGCAGTTGGCCATCGGTGACCTGGTCATCGATGTGGCGGGGCACTCCGTGAAGCGGGAGGGCCAGTCGATCGCCCTCACCCCGCTGGAGTTCGACCTGCTGGTCGCGCTCGCGCGCAAGCCGTGGCAGGTCTTCACCCGCGAGGTGCTGCTGGAGCAGGTGTGGGGATACCGCCACGCCGCCGACACCCGGCTGGTGAACGTGCACGTCCAGCGACTGCGTTCCAAGGTCGAGAAGGACCCGGAGCGGCCGGAGATCGTGGTGACCGTGCGAGGGGTCGGCTACAAGGCCGGACCGAGCTGACATGACCCTGGGTAACGCTGCTCCGCAGCCCGGGGAGCCGGGAGCCCGTGCGGAGCGGGTTGCCGGACCAGGAAACAAGGCGTCCCAGGTCGGGCGCCTACTGCAGGGCGGCCGGTTGTTCCACGACCGGGCGCCCGGCGGCCCCGTGCCGCGTCTGCTGATGCGCTGGGTGCGCCGTCCGCTGCTGCCCGTCGTGCGGCTGTGGCGGCGCAACATCCAGCTGCGGGTCGTCGCGGGCACGCTGCTCATGTCGCTGGGCGTGGTGCTGCTCCTCGGCCTGGTCGTGATCGGGCAGGTGCGCAACGGCCTGCTCGAAGCCAAGGGCAAGGCCGCCCAGACCCAGGCCGCAGGCGGGTTCGCCGCGGCCCAGGAGAAGGCGAACGCCCCGCTCACCCCCGGCGGCCAGGGCGGCGGCACGGCGGACGGCGGCACGGCCAACAACTCCTGGCGGACCGAGCTCGTCGACCAGCTCGCCAGCGGCGGCAAGAACGCCTTCCACGTGGTCGCGCTCAGCGCCGACGAGGACACCCGGGCGCCGCGCGGATCGGGGAGCGTGAACGCGGCGAGCATTCCGCAGAAGCTGCGGGACTCCGTGAACAAGGGGCAGGGGGCGTTCCAGACGTACTCCCTGATCGAGTACGAGTCCGGCGAGCAGGAACCACAGCCCGGCCTCCTCGTGGGCAAGCGGCTCTACGACATCGACCACAACCCGTACCAGCTCTACTACCTCTTCCCGCTGACGCAGGAGGAGAAGTCGTTGACGCTGGTCAAGGGCACGCTGGCGACCGCGGGCCTGTTCGTGGTCGTCCTGCTCGGGGCCATCGCCTGGTTCGTGGTGCGACAGGTCGTCACACCCGTACGGATGGCGGCGGGCATCGCCGAGCGGCTCTCCGCGGGCCGGCTCCAGGAACGGATGAAGGTCACCGGCGAGGACGACATCGCCCGGCTCGGTGAGGCCTTCAACAAGATGGCGCAGAACCTCCAGCTGAAGATCCAGCAGCTGGAGGAACTCTCCCGGATGCAGCGGCGCTTCGTCTCCGACGTCTCCCACGAGCTGCGGACACCGCTGACGACCGTACGGATGGCCGCCGATGTCATCCACGAGGCCCGCAGCGACTTCGATCCTGTGACGGCGCGCTCCGCGGAACTGCTCGGGGACCAGCTCGACCGGTTCGAGTCGCTGCTCTCCGACCTCCTGGAGATCAGCCGGTTCGACGCGGGCGCCGCGGCGCTGGAGGCCGAGCCGATAGACCTGCGTCAGGTCGTACAGCGGGTGATCGGCGGGGCCGAGCTGCTGGCCGAGCGCAAGGGCACCCGGATCCGGGTGGTCGGCGACGAGCAGCCGGTGATAGCGGAGGCCGACGCGCGGCGGGTCGAGCGGGTGCTGCGCAACCTCGTGGTCAACGCCGTCGAGCACGGTGAGGGACGGGACGTCGTGGTGCGGATGGGGGCGGCCGGGGGAGCGGTCGCCGTGGCCGTCCGGGACTACGGGGTCGGGCTCAAGCCCGGCGAGGCGACGCGGGTGTTCAACCGTTTCTGGCGGGCCGACCCGGCTCGGGCCCGGACGACCGGCGGCACCGGCCTCGGGCTCTCCATCGCGGTGGAGGACGCCCGGCTGCACGGCGGCTGGTTGCAGGCGTGGGGCGAGCCCGGCGGCGGTTCGCAGTTCCGGCTGACGCTGCCGCGCACGGCGGACGAACCGCTGCGCGGCTCGCCGATACCGCTGGAGCCCGAGGACTCCCGGCGCAACCGGGAGAACCGCGGGCGAAACGGCGCCGGAGCGGAGAACGGACACCGGCTGACGGCCGTGCCGACCCAGCCCGGCGGCAGCGACCGGCCCGCCCTGCCCGTGCCGCCGCGCACCCCCGCAGCGCCGCGGACGGCACCTGCCTCGGTGCATCCGGCGGCCCTTCCCGGCAGTGGCGCACGGGTGGTCGCGCGTCCCGCCGAGGACCGGCCGGGCGGCGAATTGGACACTGTGGTGCAGGATCCGGAGCAGGGGGCATGAATCGTGGGCGCTGACCGTCGCAGGGACGGCCGTGGGCGTGTGCCGGGACTGTTCGTGCTGCTCGGATGCGGTGCGGTGCTGCTGTCCGCGTGCAGCTCGATGCCCGTCACCGGGGACGTCAAGGCCGTCGACGCCTCGCAGCCGGGCGACTCCCAGGTGCAGGTGTACGCCGTCGCGCCACGTGACAACGCCACCACCGACGAAGTGGTCGACGGTTTCCTGGAGTCGATGACCAGCGACGACTCGGAGTTCAGGACGACCCGCAAGTACCTGACGAAGAAGGCGGCCAAGACCTGGGACCCGGGCGCGTTCACCACCGTGCTCACCAAGGCGCCGAACCGGAACGACCGCCCCGTCCGCGACAGCGACCGCAACATCACCGAGGTCACCTACACGCTGACCGGCAAGAAGGTGGCGACGGTCGACGCCCAGAGCGTCTACCAGCCGTTCGCCCCCGCCGACTACAACCAGACGCTGCACCTGGTGAAGGAGAACGGGCCGGAGGGCAAGGAGTGGCGGATCGATTTCGTGCCGGACGGGCTCCTGCTCGGGCAGTCGGACTTCAAGCGTCTCTTCCGCTCCGTCAACAAGTACTACTTCGCGGCGGAACGGCAGACGGCGCAGTCCACCCTGGTGGCCGACCCCGTCTATCTCCGCAGCCGGACCGATCCCGTCACGGGGATGGACACCGTGACCCAGTCCGTCCGCAGCCTTCTCGCGGGGCCGACCGACTGGCTGCGGCCCGTGGTCGAATCCCGGTTTCCCCCGGGCACGGCGCTGAAGAAGGGCGTCACGTCCCTGGCGCCCGACGACCGCAACGTGCTGAAGGTGCCGCTGAACAAGAAGGCGGACGGCGTCGGGCAGCGGTCCTGCCGCATGATGGCCTCGCAGGTCCTCTACACCCTGCGGGACCTGACGTCGGCTCGGGTCGAGCAGGTCGAGTTGCAGCGCTCGGACGGCTCGCCGCTGTGCGTGCTCGGGGCGGACCAGGCGGAGGAGTTCGCCCCTGACGGTTCGTCCAGCGGCCCGGACAGCCAGTACTTCGTCGACGCCAAGGGGCATGTGGAACGGATTCCCGGCAGCACCAAGGGCAGTGGCATTCCGGAGGCGGTGGCCGGTCCGCTCGGCAACGGCCCGGTGCCGATGAGCGTGATCGGCGTGGCCAGGGACGAGCAGTCGGCGGCGGCGGTCTCGCACGACGGGTCGGCGCTCTACGTCACGTCCATCACCTCGGACGGTGAACTCCCCGCCCCCTCGGTGACCAGCAAGGCCCACAACCCCAAGAACCGGCTGTCGGCACCGAGCTGGGACGGCAGGGGCGACCTCTGGGTGGCCGACCGGAACCCCGCCGACACCAGATTGCTGCGGCTGACCGGGGGCACCGGCGAACCGCAGGAAGTCGCCGTGCCCGGCCTGGGCGGCGACCGGATCGAGGCGCTGCGGGTGTCCGCGGACGGGGTGCGGATCGCCCTGCTGGTGACCCAGGACGGGCACAACACCCTGAAGATCGGCCGGATCGAGCGGAGCGGACCGGAGCCGGACCAGCAGGTCTCGGTGGTGCGGCTGCGCCAGGCCGCGCCGCAGCTGACGGACGTGACCGCGATGTCGTGGTCGGGCCGCAGCCGGCTCGTGGTGGTCGGCAAGGAGCAGGGCGGCGTGCAGCAGGTGCGCTATGTGCAGGCGGACGGTTCGACGTCCGCGTCGGGCGCCCTGCCCGGTGTGAACCAGGTTTCGTCGGTCGCGGCGGCGGACGACGAGCAGCTTCCGCTGATGGCGGCCACGTCGAGCGACGGGATCGTGAAGCTGTCGCCCGGCGACAACTGGCAGACGGTGGTCAAGGAAGGGTCGTCGCTGGTCTACCCGGGCTGAGTTCCGCAAGCCACGCCCGCGTTTTCCACAGGGGTGGCCGACTCCCTCCCCGGGAGGCACAGTGGAGTCATGCGGGGGTGGTGGCGGGAGTTCTCCGGGCTGGTCCTGCCGGTGTCCTGCGGCGGTTGCGGCAGGCCGCGCGCGGAGCTGTGCGAGGAGTGCCGTGCGGAACTCCTCGGTGGGGCGCCGCGCCGGGTGAGGCCCGTTCCGGAGCCCGTGGGCCTGCCGGTGGTGCATGCGGCGGCAGCGTACGAAAGAGCCGTGCGGGCGGTGCTCCTGGCCCACAAGGAGCGGGGCGCGCTGGGGTTGGCCGGGGCGCTCGGCAGGGCGCTGGCGGGCGCCGTACGGGCCGGGGCGGGACAGGCGGGCGGCGACGGCCCGTTGCTGCTCGTGCCCGTACCTTCGGCGAGGCGGGCGGTGGCCGCGCGGGGCCATGATCCGACGCGGCGGATCGCGCTGGCCGCGGCGGGGGAGCTGAGACGTGGCGGCACCGGTGCCCGGGTGGCTGCGGTGCTGCGCCAGCGGCGCCCGGTGGCCGACCAGGCGGGGCTGGGGGCCCGGCAACGGCAGACGAATCTGGCGGGGGCGCTGGAGGTCGTGGCCGGGGGCGAACGGCTGCTCGGCGCCGGAAGGGTGGTGCTGGTGGACGATCTCCTGACGACCGGGGCCTCGCTCGCCGAGGCGGCGCGGGCGGTCGGCGCGGCGTGCGGGCGCGCGGAAGTTGTTTCCGGTGCCGGGCGGGCGGCTGTTGTCGCAGTATCTCCCGTGGCCTTCGAAATAAACCGGAACTCCCGGTGAAGTTGCATCGTTGCAGGTAGTGAGGGAGTGAAAAACCCCGATCGGAGGTACGCGCGAGTAGCGGGTGCCGACATCCGGCCGGGCAGGCTATGTTCGGTTGTGAGGAATGGTGAATGCCAGACCTCGACGAATGCACCACCAGGTTTCGGGCAGGTAACTCACCAGTAGCCCAGAGCTGGGAATTCGGCGGGGTGGAGTCCCCGCCGTTGGGGGAGGAGGAGGTGGAAGTCACCGAGTCCGCGGCTCCGGTCGTTGCCGGAGCCTGGTGCAAAAGGGAGATGCTCCGCCATTGAGCGGGGTTTTCCGGGAACGGAGTTCTGCGTGGACATCGTCGTCAAGGGCCGCAAGACCGAGGTGCCCGAGCGGTTCCGCAAGCACGTGGCCGAGAAGCTGAAGCTGGACAAGATCCAGAAGTTCGACGGCAAGGTGATCAGCCTCGACGTCGAGGTGTCCAAGGAGCCGAACCCCCGTCAGGCCGACCGTTCCGACCGGGTGGAGATCACGCTCCGCTCGCGGGGGCCGGTCATTCGGGCGGAAGCGGCCGCAGGCGACCCGTACGCAGCGCTGGACCTGGCCACCGGCAAGCTGGAGGCGCGGCTGCGCAAGCAGCACGACAAGCGCTACAGCCGTCGTGGCAACGGCCGGATTCCCGCTGCCGAGGTCGCCGAGAACGTGCCGGACGCGGCGTCGTTCAACGGTGAGGGCGACCTGATCGCCAGTGAGACGGCGGAGTCCGTGCCCACCACCAGGTTCGGCTCGCTGGAGATCCAGGGCGAGGGTCCGCTGGTGATGCGCGAGAAGACGCATGTCGCCGCACCGATGTCGCTCGATCAGGCGCTCTACGAAATGGAGTTGGTCGGGCACGACTTCTACCTGTTCGTCGACTCCGAAACCAAGGAACCCAGTGTCGTCTACCGGCGACACGCCTATGACTACGGTGTCATCCATCTGAGGACCGACCCGCTGGCCGCCGACGAGGCAGGCGGCGCAGGCGGCGCGCTCGGCGGCTGACGCCACGCTTTCGCGGTGCCCCTGGAACGCCTGTGCGCTCCCAGGGGCACCCGTGCGCGGTCACATGATCACCGTTCCGACGTCCAGGCATGGAATCATGGCGTCCCAAGCCAACCGGTGCTCTGTGAACTGCCGTTGGCGGACTGCTTGTGAACTTCAGGCCATGGCCTTCAGGGGGAGGAACGATGGCGGACGCCTTCGGGCCCGTGCGTGACGCGAATGACGCCGACGACATCGCGAGGGCCTGCGGCCCCGACGCGGACAACGGTTTCCGCAAGGAGCCGATCCGGGTCCTCGTGGTGGACGACCACGCGCTCTTCCGCAGAGGTCTGGAGATCGTCCTCGCCCAGGAGGAGGACATCCAGGTCGTCGGCGAGGCCGGAGACGGGTCGGAGGCGGTCGACAAGGCTGCCGACCTGCTGCCCGACATCGTGCTGATGGACGTACGGATGCCCAAGCGCGGCGGCATCGAGGCCTGCACGGCGATCAAGGAGGTGGCCCCGAGCGCGAAGATCATCATGCTGACGATCAGCGACGAGGAGGCCGACCTCTACGACGCGATCAAGGCCGGTGCCACCGGCTACCTCCTCAAGGAGATCTCCACGGACGAGGTGGCCACCGCGATTCGCGCGGTCGCCGACGGACAGTCCCAGATCAGCCCCTCCATGGCGTCCAAACTGCTCACCGAGTTCAAGTCGATGATCCAGCGGACCGACGAGCGCAGGCTGGTCCCCGCACCGAGGCTCACCGACCGGGAACTCGAAGTCCTCAAACTCGTCGCGACGGGCATGAACAATCGCGATATCGCGAAGGAACTGTTCATTTCCGAGAACACCGTGAAGAACCACGTCCGCAACATTCTGGAGAAGTTGCAGCTGCACTCCCGGATGGAAGCCGTGGTCTATGCCATGCGGGAGAAGATCCTGGAGATCAGGTGACCCGCCCGGTGAAGGGGCGGGCCACGACGGCAGGACCGGACGGAACGGTGCCGGGCGAAAGGCCGGGCGCCACAAAGAGGTAAAGGACCGGGCAGGAGGACGGTCGCGCTCAGGCCAGGACGCGGGCGATTTCCCGGGCGAGCGGCTCGCGCAGTTCCGGCGCGTCGACCCGCTCCAGCCGGACGTCCGTGCAGCCGACCCAGGACGCGGCCTCCACCAGCGCCTCGGCCATCGGCACCACGGCCTTCCCACTCTCCAGGGACACCTGGCGGGCGACCAGCGTGCTGCCCTCGCGGGCGGGGTCCACACGGCCCTGCAGCCGTCCGCCCGCCAGCAGCGGCATCGCGAAGTATCCGTGGACCCGCTTGGGTTTGGGGACGTACGCCTCCAGGCGATGGGTGAAACCGAAGATCCGCTCGGTGCGTGCCCGCTCCCAGACCAGCGAGTCGAACGGCGACAACAGGGTCGTACGGTGCCGGCCGCGCGGCTCCGAGGCCAGCGCCGCCGGGTCCGCCCAGGCGGGCTTCGACCAGCCCCGCACCGCCACCGGCACCAGTCCGGAGTCCGCCACCACCGCGTCGAACTGCTCGCCCTTCAGCCGGTGGTAGTCCGCGATGTCCGCCCGGGTGCCCACCCCCAGGGACTGCCCCGCGAGCGCGACCAGCCGCCGCAGGCACTCCGCGTCGTCCAGGTCGTCGTGCAGCACGGCGTCGGGCAGGGCCCGCTCGGCGAGGTCGTACACCCGCTTCCAGCCGCGCCGCTCGGTGCACACCACCTCGCCGTACATCAGGGCGCGCTCGACGGCGACCTTCGACGCCGACCAGTCCCACCACTCGCCGCCGTTCTTCGCGCCGCCCAGCTCCGTCGCCGTCAGCGGTCCCTCGGCGTGCAACTGCTTGATCACCGTCTCGTACGCGCCGTCCGGCAGGTCGTGGTACCACTGCGGGCGCGAGCGGTAGGCGCGGCGGCGGAACGCGAAGTGCGGCCACTCCTCGACCGGCAGGATGCAGGCCGCGTGCGACCAGTACTCGAAGGTGCGGCCGCCCGACCAGTACGCCTCCTCGATCGTGCGCCGGCCGACCGCGCCGAGGCGGGCGTACGGAATCAGCTCGTGCGACCGCGCGAGCACCGAGATCGTGTCGAGCTGCACGGCGCCGAGATGCCGCAGCACGCCCGGAACCCCGGCCCGGCGGTCCGGGGCACCCAGGAAGCCCTGGGCGCGCAGGGCGATCCGGCGCGCCTGGTCGGCGGAGAGTTCGATGGCGGGAGGCGGCACAGACGTCATGCCCCGCACCCTAGAGGCAGGCACTGACAGTCGGCCCGGTTCCCGCAGAACCCGGGGCCGACCACCGGGGCCGCCCGTTCAGGAGACGGACAGAGTTCAGGAGACGGACGGAGTTCAAGGGGCGGGCAGATAGGTGTGGGTGCCCGGTAGACCGAGGTCGGAGGGGAGCAGTGCCCCCACCCAGGCGTCGCGCCGTACCCCCTTGTTGAACAGCCCCGACCGCTGCTCGCCCTCCATCCGGAACCCCGCCCGCAGGGCCACGGCGCGCGAGGGGAGGTTGCCGACCTCGGCGCACCACTCCAGCCGGTCGCCGCCCAGTTCGGTAAATGTCCAGCGGGCGGCGGACAGCACCGCTTCCGTCGTGTAGCCGCGGCCCCGGTGCCCGGCGGCGGACCAGAACCCCACCTCGTACGTGCCCGGGAGGTTGCAGCGGGTGATGTTGAGCGCGCCCACCAGGGCCCCGCCGGTGCGCAGGACCGTCGCGAAGCTGTACACGGAGTCGTTGCGCCAGCCGTCGGGACACAGCTTCTCCGTGAAGAGCTCCGCGTCGGCGCGGCTGTAGGGGGAGGGCACGACCGTCCAGCGCTGGATGTCGGGATCCTGACAGACGGAGTGGACCTCGTCGATGTCGTCGCTGGTGAAGGGGCGCAGCAACAGGCGGTCGGTGGTGAGGGTGATCGGCTCCATATGCGGATTCTGGTGAGGTACCGGGTGCGAAGCGAACACTTTTCGCACTTCCCGGCACCTTCCGCGTCCTTCGGCCGTTGACCCATGAGGGACGGTGGGGACAACGCGACGGCAGCCCTCCCGGCGCGGCCGGGTCCTCGCTTACGATGGCCGTTGCGGTGGGGCCCACCTGCCGTGCCCGCGCCAGAGTCCACACACGACCCAGTGCCAGGCCCGACCGGCAAGGAGACCAGCCTCAGTGTCCGTCTTCAACAAGCTCATGCGTGCAGGCGAAGGCAAGATCCTGCGCAAACTGCACCGCATCGCGGACCAGGTCAGCTCCATCGAAGAGGACTTCGTCAACCTCTCCGACGCCGAGCTGCGGGCGCTCACCGACGAGTACAAGGAACGGTACGCGGACGGCGAGAGCCTGGACGACCTGCTCCCCGAAGCATTCGCGACCGTCCGTGAGGCCGCCAAGCGAGTCCTCGGACAGCGCCACTACGACGTTCAGATGATGGGCGGCGCAGCCCTGCACCTCGGCTACGTGGCCGAGATGAAGACCGGCGAGGGCAAGACCCTGGTCGGCACCCTGCCGGCGTACCTCAACGCGCTCTCCGGCAAGGGCGTACACCTGATCACGGTCAACGACTACCTGGCCGAGCGCGACTCCGAACTGACGGGGCGGGTCCACAAGTTCCTGGGCCTGACCGTCGGCTGCATCATCGCCAACATGACGCCGGCCCAGCGCCGTGAGCAGTACGCCTGCGACATCACGTACGGCACGAACAACGAGTTCGGCTTCGACTACCTCCGCGACAACATGGCGTGGTCCGCGGACGAGCTCGTCCAGCGCGGCCACAACTTCGCCGTGGTCGACGAGGTCGACTCGATCCTCGTCGACGAGGCCCGTACGCCGCTGATCATCTCCGGCCCGGCCGACCAGGCCACCAAGTGGTATGGCGACTTCGCCAAGCTGGTCACCCGTCTCACCAAGGGCGAGGCGGGCAACCCGCTCAAGGGCATCGAGGAGACCGGCGACTACGAGGTCGACGAGAAGAAGCGGACCGTCGCCATCCACGAGTCCGGCGTCTCGAAGGTCGAGGACTGGCTCGGCATCGAGAACCTCTACGAGTCGGTGAACACCCCTCTCGTCGGGTACCTCAACAACGCCATCAAGGCCAAGGAACTCTTCAAGAAGGACAAGGACTACGTCGTCATCGACGGCGAAGTCATGATCGTCGACGAGCACACCGGCCGTATCCTCGCCGGCCGCCGCTACAACGAGGGCATGCACCAGGCGATCGAGGCGAAGGAAGGGGTGGACATCAAGGACGAGAACCAGACGCTCGCCACGATCACCCTGCAGAACTTCTTCCGTCTCTACGACAAGCTCTCCGGCATGACCGGTACGGCGATGACCGAGGCCGCGGAGTTCCACCAGATCTACAAGCTCGGCGTGGTGCCGATCCCGACCAACCGGCCGATGATCCGCGCCGACCAGTCGGACCTGATCTACCGCACCGAGGTCGCGAAGTTCGCCGCGGTCGTCGACGACATCGTCGAGAAGCACGAGAAGGGCCAGCCGATCCTGGTCGGCACCACCTCGGTCGAGAAGTCCGAGTACCTCTCGCAGCAGCTCTCCAAGCGCGGTGTCCAGCACGAGGTGCTCAACGCCAAGCAGCACGACCGGGAGGCGACGATCGTCGCCCAGGCGGGCCGCAAGGGCGCGGTCACGGTCGCGACGAACATGGCCGGCCGAGGCACCGACATCAAGCTCGGCGGCAATCCCGACGACCTCGCCGAGGCGGAGCTGCGCCAGCGCGGCCTGGACCCCGTCGAGCACGTCGAGGAGTGGGCGGCAGCGCTGCCCGCCGCGCTGGAGAAGGCCGAGCAGGCCGTGAAGGCGGAGTTCGAAGAGGTCAAGGAGCTCGGCGGCCTCTACGTCCTGGGCACCGAGCGGCACGAGTCGCGGCGCATCGACAACCAGCTGCGCGGTCGTTCCGGCCGTCAGGGCGACCCGGGCGAGTCCCGCTTCTACCTGTCGCTCGGCGACGACCTGATGCGGCTGTTCAAGGCGCAGATGGTCGAGCGGGTCATGTCGATGGCCAATGTGCCGGACGACGTGCCGATCGAGAACAAGATGGTGACGCGGGCGATCGCGTCGGCCCAGTCGCAGGTCGAGCAGCAGAACTTCGAGACGCGCAAGAACGTCCTGAAGTACGACGAGGTGCTCAACCGCCAGCGCGAGGTCATCTACGGCGAGCGCCGCCGCGTCCTGGAGGGCGAGGACCTGCAGGACCAGGTCCGCCACTTCATGGACGACACGATCGACGACTACATCCGCCAGGAGACCACCGAGGGCTTCGCCGAGGAGTGGGACCTGGACCGGCTGTGGGGCGCGTTCAAGCAGCTCTACCCGGTGAAGGTCACCATCGAGGAGCTGGAGGACGCGGCCGGCGACCGGGCCGGGATCACGGCCGAGTTCATCGGCGAGTCCATCAAGGACGACATCCACGAGCAGTACGACGCGCGCGAGAAGCAGCTCGGCTCGGACATCATGCGTGAGCTGGAGCGGCGTGTGGTGCTGTCCGTCCTCGACCGCAAGTGGCGCGAGCACCTCTACGAGATGGACTACCTCCAGGAGGGCATCGGCCTGCGGGCCATGGCGCAGAAGGACCCGCTGGTCGAGTACCAGCGCGAGGGCTTCGACATGTTCAACGCCATGATGGAGGGCATCAAGGAGGAGTCCGTCGGCTACCTGTTCAACCTGGAGGTCCAGGTCGAGCAGCAGGTCGAGGAGGTTCCGGTGCAGGACGAGGCCGAGCGGCCCTCGCTCGTCAAGGAGGACGCCGTACCGGCGGCGCGTCCCGAGATCCGGGCCAAGGGGCTCGACGCCCCGCAGCGTCCCGACCGGCTGCACTTCTCCGCCCCCACGGTGGACGGGGAGGGCGGCGTCGTCGAGGGCGACTTCTCCAACGGCGGCGGCACGACCGGGTCCGAGTCGGACGGGCTGACCCGGGCGGAGCGGCGCAAGGCGCAGAAGAACGGTGGGGGGCGCCGCCGCAAGAAGTAGTCACGTAGTGACGTGGCGAAGGCCGGGGTCGGGCGCGTGATGGTGGCGCCCGACCCCGGCCTCGGTTTGTTCTGGGGTGGGGTGGGTGTGGCGGATGTGGCAAGCGTGCTGAGGGTGGGAGGGGCGCGGGGTGGCAGCTGCGCGGGCTTGCCCCCTACCCGCCCCTTCCCGTAACCGGGGCTCTGTCCCGGACCCCGCTCCTCAATCGCCGAAGGGGCTGTCTCTTCCTCGGAGGACTGAGAGCGGGAGCAGGGTGATCCGGGGCCCGGGTGAATCGGAGCGGACCTTGTGGGCCCGGGGCTTCTCCTGGGGCGTTGGAGGCTCCTTTCTGGGCGTTGTGAGGGGTGTGGGAGGAGGCGCGGACCCCTCCGGCACTGTGGCTTCCGTTCCGGTTCCTGTGCTGTCGGCCTCCGCCGGGGCCCGGTCCCGCGGCCCCGGCGGCTTTCCCGTCGGTTCTCGGGCGGCGGGAAGGGCGGTCAGCGGGGCAAGGGGGCCTGGAGGCGTTCGCCGCCCAGTTCCACCGCGGCGCAGCGCCAGCGGAGATCGGTGCCCTGTTCCAGGCGGAAGGCCATCGCCCGTACCTGCTCGCCCGCCGCGATGCTCGCGCAGGCCTCGACCACGCCCGGTGCCGGCTGGGCGCCGTGGCACTTGCGGATCACGGGGCGGGCGCCGCGGCCCCTGAGCGGGGTGCGCGGGGCCAGTTCGGCCAGCTGGTCGTACGCCTCACCGATGGTGTGGCCGAGCATCCAGTGCACCGGGCGCTGACCGCTGAGCACCGCGAGGAGGCGTTCGGCGAACCAGTGGTGGGGGCGTACGTGCCGGGGAATCCTCGTGCGCTGGGGTGGTACGGAGTGGGGTCCGCGCCGGTCGTGGCGTCCGGCGGGCCGGGTCCTGTTCGTGCTCATCGTTCATTGCCCCCGTGCTTCAGAGGCCCGGCTGCATACCGGGCGGTAACTTCGCTGGGGATCTTCTACGGCGGCCGGGAGCGTGCCGCAAGCGGCGACAGGGCGCCCGGGGTGGTCGGGACGAATCACCTATCCGGGTGATGCGGGCGTCGACGGGCGGGGCGTGCGGCGGGCGGCGGGCGGGTGAGGGGCGGTTGCCGGGTGGACGGACCGGCGCCGGTGCACGTGACCCCAAAGGGGGACGTCGCACGTATCCTGAGGGCGTTTCCGACTACGAAAGCGGCCCAGCCATGCGCGTGTACGTCCCCCTGACCCTCTCCGGTCTCGCAGCGGCGCACCGGGCGGGCGAGATCGGTCCCGGTCCGCTGACCGCGTACGGGGTGACCCCCGGACTGCGTGAGTGGTACGTCTCCGACGACATCGAGGAACTGGAGTACGCCGCGCTCAACCGGGCCGCCTCCGCCTCGTTGCGCATGATCGCCCAGAACCCCGACGAGATCCGACGACGGGTCGTCGTCGCCGTCGACGTACCGGACGGCGCGGCCGTCGCCGACCCGGACCGCGGCCTCGACTCGTCCTCGCTCGGCGAGGTGCGGATCGCGTCCTCCGTGGCGCTCGCCGAGGCTGCCGCCGTGCACGTCGACTCGGACGACGCGCGGGAGGACGTCACGGCCGCCGCCGCGGCGCTGGGGGCGGCGGACCTCGGTGACGACGACGCACAGTTCACCGTGGACGGTGCCGAGGACCACGAGCTGATGTGGTTCGGCATCCAGGAGATCCCGAACCTGATCGGCTGAGGGGCGACTGCAGAGCCCGGCCGAGGGGTCCGGTCGAGGGCCCGGACGCGAAGCCCGGCCGCAGCGGCGGGAGGTCGGCCGGGTGGCCGGGGAGCGGTCGTTTCGAATGGATTGTCGGACCCGGCGGGTACTTTCTTACGCATGGGGACGCACGGGAAGCATCGCACGCATCTGATCTGGGACTGGAACGGCACACTGCTCGACGACAACGTCGCGGTCGTCGGAGCGACGAACGCCGCGTTCGGCGAGATCGGCCTGGAACCGATCACGCTGGAGCAGTACCGCGAGATGTACTGCGTCCCGATACCCCGCTTCTACGAACGGCTGCTGGGCCGACTGCCCACGGAGGCCGAGTGGGAGCGGATGGACGGGGTGTTCCACCGGCACTACACCGAGCAGCGGGCCGCCTGCGGGCTCACCGAGGGGGCCGAGGAGCTCCTCGTGCAGTGGCGGCTGGCCGGGCGCAGCCAGTCGCTGCTGAGCATGTACGGGCACGACGACCTGGTTCCCGTGGTGCGGGGCTACGGCATCGAGCCGCATTTCGTACGGGTCGACGGGCGCACCGGGCCGTCCGGCGGCAGCAAGGCGCGGCACATGGAACGGCACCTGGCCGCGCTGGACGGGATCTCCCCGCAGTACACGGTGGTCATCGGTGACGCGGTGGACGACGCCGTGGCCGCGGCCCACATCGGGGCGAAGGCCGTGCTCTACACCGGTGGATCGCACAGCAGGGCCAGTCTCGAAGCGGCCGGGGTGCCGGTGGTGGACAGCCTGGCCGAGGCCGCGCACCTCGCGGAGCAGCTGGCCGGGTGAGACACCGGGCGGGCCGGGGGAGGCCCTGAGAGGGCCGGGTGTGAGGCGTCGCGCCTGCCGACCTGGCCTGGCGTGAGGCGTCGAATCTGCCGGGCGCCGAGGTGCCCACGTGCCTGCCGGGCCGAATGCCGTGCCGGTCGGGTGAGGAAGCCGGGAGGGCGCCGGTCGGGTGAGGGGGCGGGGAGTCAGGGGGCGGCCGGGGCCTTCGCGCGGAGGACCTTCAGGAACTCGCGCATCCACGCCGAGTGGTCCGGCCATGCACGGGAGGAGACCAGCGCGCCGTCGACCACCACCTCGTGGTCCTCGAAGGTGGCGCCCGCCGCCTGCATGTCGAGCTCCAGCGCCGGATACGCGGTGACGTGCCGGCCGGTCAGTGCGTCGATCGCCGCGGTCATCAGCGGACCGTGGCAGATCTGCGCCACCGGCCGGTCCGAGTCGAAGAACGCCTTGAGGATCTTGCGCAGCTCCGCGTCGTTGCGCAGGTACTCGGGAGCCCGGCCGCCCGGGACCACCAGGGCCACGTACTCCCCGGCGTCGACCTCGGAGAAGGCCAGGTCGGCGGGCCAGGTGTAGCCGGGCTTCTCGGTGTAGGTGTCGAACCCGGGCACGAAGTCGTGGACCACGAAGCGCAGCGTCTTGCGGGTGGGGGCCGCGATGTGGACGTCGTACCCCTCCTCGCGCAGCCGCTGGTAGGGGTAGAGGACTTCCAGGGACTCGGCGGCGTCGCCGGTGACGATCAGGATCTTCGGTGCCATGGTGGGGCTCCCGCGGGTCGTCGGCCTGTTCGTTACCAGAGTGCGGCAATACGGAGAGGCGCGCTGTCCAAGGTGTCAAATTCGGCGCCGTTTTTTGGACATATACAACTCATGACGGCGAAGGGTTCGGGCGAGATAGCCTGGACCCCGTGATCAGCGCGATACGCCTCGGGGGCAGTGAAGCCCCCGGCCCGCACCCGGAGTGCCACAGCCTCCGGGTCGTCGCCGATCCTCACTGCCCGGACCGACTCCCCACAGGGACCGAAACGGTCCCGGGCATCTCTCACAGCGGCAGAGCGGTAGCGTCGACCCGGAACGGAAAACCCGGGTCGTGGTGCTATGCCGCCTATTCCACCTACGTCACGCAACGGCGCGCGACAGGAGCCAGAGGACATGCAGACCAAGCTGGACGAAGCCAAGGCCGAGCTGCTCGCACGGGCTGCGAGGGTAGCTGACAACAGCCCGGGTGGTGGTGTCGGTGGGCCGGGCGGTACCTCCCGGGTCCGTGTCGCGGACGCCGGGGCCGAGCAGGAACGTCCCGAGCAGGACGTACTCCTCTCCTACCTCCAGCGCTACTACCTGCACACCGCTCCGGAGGACATCACGGGCCGCGACCCCGTGGACGTCTTCGGGGCCGCCTCCTCCCACTACCGGCTGGCCGAGACGCGCCCGCAGGGCACGGCGAACGTCCGGGTGCACACCCCGACCGTCGAGGAGAACGGCTGGACGTGCAGCCACACCGTCGTCGAGGTGGTCACCGACGACATGCCCTTCCTGGTCGACTCCGTCACCAACGAGCTGTCCCGGCAGGGGCGCGGCATCCACGTCGTGATCCACCCGCAGGTCGTCGTGCGCCGTGACGTCACCGGCAAGCTCATCGAGGTTCTCGCCGAGGGCAACGGCCTCCCGGCGGGCCCGCAGGGCGGCAAGAACGCCAAGGGCGGCAAGGACGGCAAGGTCGAGCTGCCGCACGACGCGCTCGTCGAGTCCTGGATCCACGTCGAGATCGACCGCGAGACCGACCGCGCCGACCTCCAGCAGATCACCGCCGACCTGCTGCGCGTCCTGTCCGACGTGCGGGAGACCGTCGAGGACTGGGAGAAGATGCGCGAGGCCGCGCTGCGCATCGCCGACGACCTGCCCGGCGAACCGCTCGACGACCTCGCCGACGAAGAGGTCAACGAGGCCAGGGAGCTGCTGCGCTGGCTCGCCGCCGATCACTTCACCTTCCTCGGCTACCGCGAGTACGAGCTGAAGGACACCGACTCGCTGGCCGCCGTCGCCGGTACCGGCCTCGGTATCCTGCGCTCCGACCCGCACCACAGCGTCGACGAGGCGCACCCGGTCAGCCCCTCCTTCGACCGGCTGCCCGCCGACGCCCGAGCCAAGGCCCGCGAGCGCAAGCTCCTCATCCTCACCAAGGCCAACAGCCGCTCCACGGTCCACCGCCCCAGCTACCTCGACTACGTCGGCGTGAAGAAGTTCGACGCGGACGGCAACGTCATCGGCGAGCGCCGCTTCCTCGGACTGTTCTCCTCCGCCGCCTACACCGAGTCCGTGCGCCGGGTGCCCGTCATCCGCCGCAAGGTCGCCGAGGTGCTGGAGGGCGCCGGGTTCTCGCCCAACAGCCACGACGGCCGCGACCTGCTCCAGATCCTGGAGACGTACCCGCGCGACGAGCTCTTCCAGACCCCCGTCGACCAGCTGCGCTCCGTCGTCACCTCCGTCCTCTACCTCCAGGAGCGCCGCCGGCTGCGGCTCTACCTGCGCCAGGACGAGTACGGGCGCTACTACTCCGCGATCGTCTACCTGCCGCGCGACCGCTACACCACCGGTGTGCGCCTGCGCCTGATCGACATCCTCAAGGAGGAACTGGGCGGCATCAGCGTCGACTTCACCGCCTGGAACACCGAGTCGATCCTCTCCCGGCTGCACTTCGTCGTCCGGGTCGCCCCCGGCACCGAACTGCCCGACCTCACCGACGCCGAGGCCGACCGCATCGAGGCCCGGCTCGTCGAGGCCGCCCGCTCCTGGGCGGACGGCTTCCAGGAGGCGCTGGGCGCCGAGTGCGGCGAGGAGCGGGCCGCCGAGCTGCTGCGCCAGTACGGCCACTCCTTCCCCGAGGGCTACAAGGCCGACCACACGCCGCGCGCCGCCGTGGCCGACCTGGTCCACCTCGAAGCGCTCAAGAAGGACGAGAAGGACTTCGCCCTCAGCCTGTACGAGCCGGTCGGCGCCGGCCCCGGCGAGCGCCGCTTCAAGATCTACCGGACCGGTGAGCAGGTCTCCCTCTCCGCCGTGCTCCCGGCCCTCCAGCGGCTCGGCGTCGAGGTCGTCGACGAGCGCCCGTACGAGCTGCGCTGCGCGGACCGTACGCACGCCTGGATCTACGACTTCGGGCTCCGGATGCCGCAGGCCGGCGGCAACTACCTCGCCGACGACGCCCGCGACCGCTTCCAGGACGCCTTCGCCGCCGTGTGGAACGGAGAGGCCGAGAACGACGGCTTCAACTCGCTCGTCCTGGGCGCCGGGCTGACCTGGCGCCAGGCGGTGGTGCTGCGCGCCTACGCCAAGTACCTGCGCCAGGCCGGATCGACGTTCAGCCAGGACTACATGGAGAGCACTCTCCGCAACAACGTCCACACCACCCGGCTGCTGGTCTCGCTCTTCGAGGCCCGGATGTCCCCGGAGCGGCAGAGCGCCGGCACCGAGCTGACCGACGGCCTCCTGGAGGAACTGGACGGGGCTCTGGACCAGGTCGCCTCGCTCGACGAGGACCGCATCCTGCGCTCCTTCCTCACCGTCATCAAGGCCACCCTGCGCACCAACTTCTTCCAGATGGCCGACAGCGGCAAGCCGCACGGCTACGTCTCGATGAAGTTCGACCCGCAGTCCATCCCGGACCTGCCCGCGCCCCGGCCCGCCTTCGAGATCTGGGTCTACTCGCCGCGCGTCGAAGGTGTGCACCTGCGCTTCGGCAAGGTCGCCCGAGGCGGGCTGCGCTGGTCGGACCGGCGCGAGGACTTCCGTACGGAGATCCTCGGCCTGGTCAAGGCGCAGATGGTCAAGAACACCGTCATCGTGCCCGTCGGCGCCAAGGGCGGGTTCGTCGCCAAGCAGCTGCCGGACCCGGCCGTCGACCGCGACGCCTGGATGGCCGAGGGCATCGCCTCGTACCGCACCTTCATCTCGGCGCTGCTCGACATCACCGACAACATGGTGGCCGGCGAGGTCGTGCCGCCCAAGGACGTCGTCCGGCACGACGAGGACGACACCTACCTGGTCGTCGCCGCCGACAAGGGCACCGCGAGCTTCTCCGACATCGCCAACGAGGTCGCCGTCGGGTACGGCTTCTGGCTCGGCGACGCCTTCGCCTCCGGCGGCTCCGCCGGTTACGACCACAAGGGCATGGGCATCACCGCCCGCGGCGCCTGGGAGTCCGTCAAGCGGCACTTCCGCGAGCTGGGCCACGACACCCAGACCGAGGACTTCACCGTCGTCGGCGTCGGCGACATGTCCGGTGACGTCTTCGGCAACGGCATGCTGCTCTCCGAGCACATCCGGCTCGTCGCCGCCTTCGACCACCGGCACATCTTCATCGACCCCACCCCGGACGCCGCCACCTCCTACGCCGAGCGGCGCCGCCTCTTCGAGCTGCCGCGCAGCTCCTGGGCCGACTACGACAAGGAACTGCTCTCCGCGGGCGGCGGCGTCCACCCGCGCAGCGCCAAGTCCATCCCGATCAACGCGCACATCCGCGAGGCGCTCGGCATCGAGCCGGGAGTCACCAAGATGACGCCCGCCGAGCTGATGCAGACCGTCCTCAAGGCCCCCGTGGACCTGGTGTGGAACGGCGGCATCGGCACGTACATCAAGTCCTCCGTCGAGTCGAACGCGGACGTCGGCGACAAGGGCAACGACGCCATCCGCGTCAACGGCGAGGACCTGCGGGCCAAGGTCGTCGGCGAGGGCGGCAACCTCGGCGCCACCCAGCTCGGCCGGATCGAGTTCGCCCGCGCCGGCGGCCGGATCAACACCGACGCGATCGACAACAGCGCCGGCGTGGACACCTCCGACCACGAGGTGAACATCAAGATCCTGCTCAACGGCCTGGTCCGGGACGGCGACATGACCGTCAAGCAGCGCAACAAGCTGCTCGCCGAGATGACCGACGAGATCGGCCGCCTGGTCCTGCGCAACAACTACGCGCAGAACGTGGCGCTCGCCAACGCCACGGCCCAGTCGGCCTCCCTGCTCCACGCCCACCAGCGCTTCATGCGCCGACTGGGCCGCGACGGCGACCTCGACCGCGGACTGGAGTTCCTGCCCAACGACCGGCAGATCCGCGAGCTGCTCAACTCCGGCAAGGGGCTCACCCAGCCCGAACTCGCCGTGCTGCTCGCCTACACGAAGATCACCGTGGCCCGGGAGCTGATCCGCACCAGCCTGCCGGACGACCCGCACCTGCAGAAGCTGCTGCACGCCTACTTCCCGCACCAGCTGCGCGAGCAGTTCCCCGAGGCGGTCGACGGGCACGCGCTGCGCCGCGAGATCATCACCACCGTCCTGGTCAACGACACGGTGAACAGCGGTGGTTCGACCTTCCTGCACCGACTGCGGGAAGAGACCGGGGCCTCGATCGAGGAGATCGTGCGGGCGCAGTTCGTGGCCCGTGAGATCTTCGGCCTCGGCCAGGTGTGGGACGCGGTGGAGGCGCTCGACAACGAGGTCGCCGCCGATGTCCAGACCCGCGTCCGGCTGCACTCGCGCCGGCTCGTCGAGCGCGGTTCGCGCTGGCTGCTCGGCAACCGGCCGCAGCCGCTGGAGATCGCCGCGACGGTCGACTTCTTCAAGGCCGGGGTCGAGCAGGTCTGGGCCGAGCTGCCCAAGATGCTGAAGGGCACCGACCTGGAGTGGTACCAGTCGATCCTGGACGAGCTCACCGAGGCGGGCGTCCCGGGCGAACTGGCCCAGCGGGTCGCCGGGTTCTCCTCCGCCTTCCCGACGCTGGACGTCGTGGCGATCGCGGAGCGCACCGGCAAGGACCCGCTCGCCGTCGCCGAGGTGTACTACGACCTCGCCGACCGGCTGGGCATCACCCGGCTGATGGACCGGATCATCGAGCTGCCGCGGGCCGACCGCTGGCAGTCCATGGCCCGCGCCTCCATCCGCGAGGACCTGTACGCCGCGCACGCCGCGCTCACCGCGGACGTGCTGGGGGTGGGCAACGGGGGCTCGACGCCGGAGGAGCGGTTCAAGGCCTGGGAGGAGAAGAACGCGGCGATCCTCACGCGCTCGCGCTCCACGCTCGACGAGATCCAGGGCTCGGACGCCTTCGACCTGGCGAACCTGTCGGTGGCGATGCGGACGATGCGGACGCTGCTGCGCACGCACGCGTGACGACCCTCGGGTGAGGCGGTCGCCGGGCCGGTCGGTCCGGCGACCGCCTCCGCCTTTTCGCCTTCCGCCTTTTGTCTTTCGCCTCTTCCCGGGCGGCCCCGGAGTTCCGGCGGGCGAGCCCGGCCGGGCGGAACTCCCGGGCCGCCCGGGAACGGCCGGGGCGACTATCCGTCGATCTTCCAGAGGGTCAGCGAACCCTCATAGGTCGGGGTCTCCTTGGCGGCGTTGTACACCACGTTGGAGATCTTCCACTGGGCGAGGTTGCCCTCGGAGGTCACACTGCACATCAGGTCGCCCGCCGCGATGGTCTTCTCCTTGTTCAGGGTCTCGCTGGAGACCGAACTGGGGAGAGGGTTCTGCTCGGCGGCGGTCCGGCACTCCTCGGGAGAGGGGCCGCTCGCCTTGCCCAGCGCCCGGTTGAGATCCAGGGTGTCGTACGAGGCGTTGAGTTCCCGGTCCTCCGAGTCGATGTTCGCGGTGGGGTCCACGAGCGGGGCGTCCAGGTCCACATAGGTGTGGTCCAGGCCCGACGGGGTGCGCAGGGTCAGCGGCTTGTCCTGGAAGACCAGGGTGTACGAGGCGGCCGTGGGCTTCTTCGACCCGGCGCCGGACGGCGAACCGGTGGAGTCGTCGGGCGTGCTGGACCCGCCGTCCGTGCCGGTCTGCCGGGACTGCTGCGGGCCCGGGGCGCTGCTGCCGTCGCTCCGGTCGTCCTTGTCGTCCGAGAACTTGCCGAGCGCCCAGAGCGTGCCGCCGATGCCGGTGGCGAACGCGACCACCACGGCGGCGATCAGCAGGGCCGGCCGCTTGCGGCGGGGCTTGGCGGGGCCGGTCTCCGGGGGCTGCGGGGCCGGCTGCTGCGCCGGGAACGGTCCGGCGCCGGGACCCTGGTCGGGCGGCACCGTGCCGAGCGGCATCGTGCCGGGCCACGCGCCGTTCGTCCCCGTGCCCGGTCCCGTGCCCGGTCCCGTGCCCGGTCCGTACGACGGTGCGGAGGCGGCGGGCGGCACGGTGCCGGTGGCGTACGGGTTGGCCGGCTGCGTGTTCGGCGGAGTGTTCGGCGGGTACGTGGGCTGGGCCGCCGGTTCGGCCGGCTGCGGGGGCAGCTGGGCGGCCTGCTCGCGGTGGGTGATCTGGGCGGCGACCGGCGCGGGCAGCCAGTCGCCGGACTCCCGCAGCGGCCGGCCCAGGGCCTGCTCGCACAGGGACGCCAGCTCGGCGGGGGTGATGCGCGTGCCCGGGTCGGCGGTCAGACAGCGTCCGAGCAGCGGGCGCAGCTCGGCCGGGTAGTCGTCCAGCCGCGGTGGGCGGCTGGCGGTGTTGGCGATCTGGGTGGCGACGGTGAGGGCCCCGCCCGTCCCGTACGGGTGCCGGCCGGTCGCCGCGACGGCCGCGATCAGCCCCAGCGAGAAGACGTCCGTGGCCGGGCCGACCCGCTCGCCGAGCGCGTGCTCCGGCGACATGTACTGCGGCGTGCCGATGACCCCGCTGCCGGTGAGCTGCGTCGCGTCGGCGGCACGGGCGATCCCGAAGTCGATGACGTACGGGCCCGCCGCACCGAGCAGGATGTTGCCGGGCTTCAGATCGCGGTGGACGACCCCGGCCGCGTGGATGGAGTTCAGCGCCTGCGCGGTGCAGCCGACGAGCCGGAAGACCGTGGGCAGCGGCAGCGGGCCGTGGGACTCGACGGCCGCCTGGAGCGCCAGACCGGGAACGAACGCCGAGGCCAGCCAGGGGAGCGGGCCGGAGGTGTCGTGGTCGACGACCGGCACCAGGTGGTAGCCCTGCACGCGCCGGGCGGCCTGCACCTCCTGGTCGAACCGGCGACGGAATTCCGGATCGTCGCCGAACTCGCGCCGGATCAGCTTCAGCGCGACGGCCTGGCCGCCCCGGGTGTGCGAGAGGTAGACGGTGCCCATCCCGCCCTCGCCGATCCGGGCGATCAGCCGGTACCCGGAGATCTCGCGCGGATCCTGGGGGCCGAGAGGTGTGAGCACGTCACCGGTGCCGGTACTGATGGGAGCCTCCCCCGCTCGTGACTGCAAGTGTGCCGGATGAGACTACGACACCTTCCGGACCGTCAGATCAGCTGTCCGGCGACGGGTTTCCGCGGACCCGGCGTTTCCACTCGGCGGCCAGCGGATCGCGCACGGTCGGCACGTACGTGGGCGTGTACGCGGCGGAGCGGGGCCGGGTCGCCGCCTCGATCCGGGCCACGGCCGAGGCCACCGGGTCCGGCAGCCAGCCGGTGAAGTCCCGCAGCCCCCGTCCGTCGTACGCGCCGAGCGCCCGCCGGCACAGTTCGGCGACCTCCGCGGCCGGGGGACGGTCCTCGGGCCGGGCCGCCAGGCAGAGCCGGAGCACGTGGCGCAGCGGCTCGGGGTGGTGGTCCAGCCGCGGTGGTTCGCGGTCGGTCTCCGCGATGCGGGCGGCGACCGCGAGACCGTGGCCCCGGCCGTACGGGTGCTCCCCGGTGGCGGCCTCGGCGGCCAGCAGCCCGAGCGCGAACACGTCGGACGCGGACGTCAGCGGCCTGCCCAGTGCGTGCTCGGGCGACATGTTCTTCGGGGTGCCGACCAGCCGGCCCACCGTGGTGAGGGTCCGCAGGTCCGACGTCCGCGCGATGCCGAAGTCGAGCAGCCAGGGGCCGCTCGCGGCGAGCAGCAGATTGCCGGGCTTGACGTCGCGGTGGATGACCCCGGCGGAGTGGACGGAGTCCAGCGCACCGGCGAGACAGCCGGTCAGCCGGAGCACGGCGGCCGTGGGCAGCGGCCCGTACCGGTCGACGACGGTGTCCAGCGGCAGGCCGGGGACGTAGTGGGTGGCCAGCCAGGGCAGTTCCCCCTCGGCGTCGTGGTCCACGATGGGCACCAGGTGGTAGCCGAAGACCCGGCGGGCGGTGGCCACCTCGCGGGCGAACCGCATCCGGAACGCCGCGTCCCGTGCGTACTCCCGGCGGACCGCCTTCAGCGCGACGGGCTGGCCGCCCCGGGTGTGCGAGAGGTAGACGGTGCCCATTCCGCCCTCGCCCACCCGGGCCCGCAGCGCGTAACCGGAGATCTCGCGCGGATCGTCCGCCCGCAGCGGCCCCGGCACTCCGTCCTGCATGTGTCCCCCTGTTCGGACCGGGCAACCCCGTTGTTCGGGCCGGGCAACCCCGCGGCCGTGGTGAGCCCCGGATTTTAGCCCGGACTGCGGAAAGGGGGCCTACTTCTTTCCGGAGGTGAACCGCTCGTAGGCGGCCACGACCTCCTTCGCGGGGCCGTCCATCCGGAGCGTGCCCGCCTCCAGCCAGATCGCCCGGTCGCAGGTCTCGGTGATCGACTTGTTGCTGTGGCTGACCAGGAAGACCGTGCCGGCCTCCTTGCGCAGCTCCTTGATCCGTTCCTTGCTGCGCCGCTGGAACCTGGCGTCGCCGGTGGACAGCGCCTCGTCGATCAGCAGCACGTCGTGGCTCCTGGCCGCCGCGATCGAGAAGCGCAGCCGGGCGCCCATGCCGGAGGAGTACGTGCGCATCGGCAGGGAGATGAAGTCGCCCTTGTCGTTGATGCCGGAGAAATCGACGATGCCCTGGTAGCGCTCGCGGATCTGGGCCCGCGTCATGCCCATCGCGAGGCCGCCGAGCACCACGTTGCGCTCCCCGGTCAGATCGCCCATCAGCGCCGCGTTCACCCCGAGCAGCGAGGGCTGTCCCCGGGTGTGGACCCGGCCGCTCGCCGTGGGCAGCAGCCCGGCGATGGCCTTGAGCAGGGTGGACTTCCCCGAGCCGTTGGAGCCGATCAGGCCGATGGCCTCGCCCTTGTACGCCGCGAAGCTCACCCCCTTCACGGCGTGCACCTCGCGCACCCCGGGGGACCGGCGGCGCGAGACGATCCGGCTGAGTGCCGAGGTGGCGCTGCCCCTCCCGGTGCGGGCGCCCTGGACCTTGTACGTGATGTGGACGTCGTCCACGACGACGGTCGGCGTCCGCTCGTCGTCGCCGGTCGTGCCGTCGGTGATGCGGTCAGCCACGTCCGTACCTCTCCTCCGCCTGCCAGAACCACACGAATCCGCCCACGCCGCACACGAGCGCCCAGCCCGCGGCGATCGCCCACGCGTGCGGCGGCAGATGGGACGCGCCGAAGCTGTCGATGAGGGCGAAGCGCATCAGGTCGATGAAGACGGCGGCCGGATTGCACTCCAGCATCACCTTCACGAAGTGCGGCACCCGGTCGCCCGCGAGCACCCTGTCCACGCTCCACATGACGCCCGACGCGTACATCCAGGTGCGCAGGACGAACGGCATCAGCTGGGCGATGTCCGGGGTCCGGGCGGTCAGCCGCGCCACCGCCATGGAGACGCCGGTGTTGAACACGGCCTGGAGGAACAGCGCCGGGACCGCCAGCAGCCAGGACGGTTTCGGGAACTGTCCGAAGCCGATCAGGATCAGCACCAGCGCGCCCAGCGAGAACAGCAGTTGCTGGAGCTGTTGCAGGGCCAGCGCGATCGGCAGCGAGGCGCGCGGGAAGTGCAGGGCCCGGACGAGGCCGAGGTTGCCGCTGATCGCCCGGGTGCCCGCGGTGATCGAGCTGCTGGTGAAGGTCCAGATGAACACCCCGGTGACGAGGAACGGCACGAAGTCCTCGACGTCGCGCTTGGTGTCCAGCAGGACGCCGAAGACGAAGTAGTAGACCGCCGCGTTCAGCAGCGGGGTCATGATCTGCCAGATCTGGCCGAGCTTCGCCCGGCTGTACTGGGCGGTCAGCTTGGCGGTGGCGAACGCCGTGATGAAGTGCCGCCGCCCCCACAGCTGCCGGACGTACGGGCCCAGCGGGGGGCGGGCCCCGCTGGGCGTCAGGCCGTGCCGGGCGGCCAGCGCGGCGAGTTCGCCCGGTGCGTACACCGGAAGGGGCGTGGGGGCTGGGGTGTCGGCGGGGGCCGGTGGGGCTGCTGTCTGGCTCACCACGATCGCTTTCGACGGGGGCGGGGGGAGGGGCGCGAGGAACACGAAGGACGCGAAGGGTGCGAAGGGCACGAAGAACGACGGAACGGAACCGTATCGTCGCAACGTCGAGGTTAGGACGTGTGTACGTCGCAACGCAACCGTTCCGTCGTCACGGACTATGCTTCGGCCATGACCACCGACCCGGGAACCCGCCGCCGTGCCCCCGCGGGAGCCGCCGTGCTGCGCGAGGACGTCACCGACGCGATCCGCAACGCCGTCTTCGAGGAACTGGCCGCGGTGGGCTTCGCCCGGATGTCGATGGAGGGGATCGCCCGGCGCGCGGGGGTCGGCAAGACCGCCGTGTACCGCCGCTGGAAGTCCAAGCTGGCCCTGGTCCTCGACCTGGTCTCCGCCGTCGCCGTCCAGGGCATGCCGGCCCCGGCCACCGGTTCGCTGCACGGGGACGTCCGCGCCGTGCTCGAACTCGCCGCCTACGCCCTGCGCCACCCGGTCGCCTCGCAGGTCATCCCGGACCTGCTGGTCGAGGCGGCCCGCAACCCGGAGATCTCCGACACGATCAAGGCCGCCCTGCTCGACCCGCAGCAGGGCATCGCCGCGGTGGTCGTACGGGACGCGGTGGCCCGTGGTGAACTGCCCGCGGACAGCGACCCGGACCGGGCGCTGGACCTGATCGTCGGCCCGCTCTACTGGCGGCTCGCCGTGGTGCGCGCCCCGCTGCCCACCGGCTACCTCGACGACCTGGCGACGGCCGCCGTCGCCGCGCTCAGGAGCTGAGCGCACTCGGGGGCCGGGAGAGGCTCTCGGTCCGGACGCCGGTGTGACGGGAGCGGTGCCGCCCGCGCCCCGGCTTCCTGCGCCCCGGGCCCCGCGCTCTCAGCCCTCGGCCAGCAGCCGGTCCGCGACCCGTCCCGCAGCCCCGCCGTCGTCCAGGTCGCAGAAGTCCCGGCGGAAACTCTCGTACGCCGCCGCGTGCCGGGACGCCGACGCGGTCAGGGCGCCCGGGTCGCGCAGGAGCGCGGCGATCCGGTCCGCGTCGGCGAGCAGCGGCCCCGGCGCCCGGCCCTCGAAGTCCAGGCAGAAACCGCGCACCGTGTCGCGGTAGTGGGCCAGGTCTCGGGTGTGGAAGACCATCGGGCGGCCCGTGTGGGCGAAGTCGAACATCACGCCCGCGTAGTCCGTGACCAGCACATCGGCGACCAGCAGCAGCTCCGCGGCGTCCGGATGCCCCGACACGTCGCGCAGGCCCGGCTGCTCGGGCACGGTCCCGGTCACCCGGGGATGGCGGCGCACCAGCACCGTGTGGCCGTCGCCGGCCGAGCGGGCCAGCGCGGCCGGGTCGAGCGCCGGGGCCCAGCGGTAGCGGGGCCGCTCGCCGTCGGCCGGCGGATGGGCCAGCTGGTCGCGGTAGGTCGGCGCGTACAGCACCACCCGGCGGCCGTCCGGGATGCCGAGCCGGCGCCGTACCCGCTCCGCGGTCTTGCCGCGGTCGGCCGAGAAGAGCAGGTCGTTGGCGGGGGAGCCCGCCTCCAGGACCTCGCCCTCGTAACCGAGCGCGCGGCGCAGCAGCGGGGTGGAGTGGCTGCTGGGGGAGACCAGGACGGACCACTGGGCCGACCGGTGCGGCAGCGTGGCGAGTTCGTGGTGGTCGGCGTACAGGGTGTCGCGCAGGTCCGCGCCGAAACGGCCGAGCGGGGCGCCGTGCCAGGTCTGCACGACGGTCTGGCCGGGCCGCCGTTCGAACCACTCGGGCAGCTGGTCGTCGGTGACGATCCGGCGGGACCGGGCCAGCGCCTCGTACCAGGCGGCGCTGTGCTCGACGACGGGGAGGGCGGTGGAGGGGACGTGGCCGTGGAGCCCGTCGGTGGCCCAGAGGTGCTCCGCCTCCACGCCCCGGCGCAGGAGTTCGGCGTGCACGGCGCGCGGGGAGTCGCCGCCCAGGTAGAGGACGGCCTCCCGCAGCGGCATCGCGCGCCGCGCCGGGTAGTACGTGCCGCGCAGCTCGGCCCGGTGGTACGCGCCGCGTTCGGCGGGCGCGAGGACCGACCCGGCCCGCACGGCCAGCCGGTCGCCGAACCGGCGGTCCAGGGCGAACTCCCGGTCGGGCACGGGGGCCGAGGCGACCCGGCCCGTACGGGGCAACGGCAGCCGGGCGGCGAGCGCGGTCAGCACCCGGACCGGCCGGCCGCCCAGATAAGCGTCCCAGTGGCCCTCGCGCAGCCCGGCGGTCACCGACGGCGCGAGGAACGCGGTGAACCGCCGCCCCCCGTAAGCCTCTTCGTGCTCCACCCGGCACGCGCCCTCGTCCCTCCCCTTCGGCGTCCCGGCGCACCGCTCGTCGTGCGTGACGGGCACCGCCACCGTCTCGCGCAGCAGCTCGTGCCGCAGCAGCAGATGGGGCGGGCCCCCGTCCGGCCAGGTCTCCGCCCCCGCGCCGGTCACCCCCTCCATCCGCAGCGCGCCCTCGGCCGTCCACATCGCCCCGTCCACGAACGGCTGCCCGCTCAGGTCCAGCACCAGCTCGCCCGCCGAGTCCGCCACGACCGGCGGTGCCGACTCCGGGACCGCCGCGAGCGGCACCCGAGACCCGTCGGTCAGGACCAGCCGCGCCCGCCACCGCCCGGCGGGCTCCGCCTCCACCTCGCGCGGCGCCCGGTGCGGGGCCGCCGGGACGGCCGCCATCCCGGCGAGATCGGCGAGCGGGACGCGCACCGTGAAACGGCCGTCCGCCCGGCACTCGACGGGGTGGCCGAACTCCTGGTCCGCCACCCCGTCGCAGGTCAGCACCAGGGCCTTCGGCAGAACGTTTCCGTACAGCCTTCCGGTCAGTTCCAGCTCCTCGCCGAAGCGGCGGGCCTCGCACCGGGCGGGAAGCTGAGCCAGGGTCAGCCGTAACCGACCGTCCCGGTAGTCGAGCACCGCCCGCCGCCCGTCGCCCAGGTCGTGGACGAGCGGCTGGACGGCCCCCGAGTCCGCGGCGCGCAAGGCCACCCGGCGGGCCGTGCCGTGCGCGGCCACCATCACCCCCACCAGCCAGCCGCCGGGCCGCAGCCGGCGCGGGTCGAGCGTCATCTCGAAGCCCGCGTGGTCGTAACCGTGCAGCTGCTGGCCGGAGGCGACGGTCGCCTCCGGCGCCGGCACCCCGCGCAGCGGCACCGTCCGCAACTGCTGACCGCGGGTGGCGCGCACCATGCCCACCCGCAGCGACTGCCGCGCGGACGCGGCCGGCAGATTGCGGATGTACGCGTAGCCGCGCAGCCGCAGCCGCCCGTCGTCGCCCCACCGCGCCCGCGTCAGCCGGGCCACGGCCGGGAGGTCGGCGCGGGCGGGGCGGGCGGTGTCCGGCAGGCCGGGGAAGCCGGCCTGCCGCCGTCCCGGCACGCCGGTGACCGTGAACGTCCCGGCGCCGTTGGCCCGTTCGAAGGCGAGCACCTCCAGCAGCTCCGGAAGGCGGCGCTCCTTCACGAGCTGCCACTTGATCCGCAGCTCCACCGGCAGCTCGTGCGCCACGGCCCGGTCCGCGCGGCCCGCCCCGTCCATCCGCTCCATCCGGTCCAGGAACGCCCCCGCGTCCTCCATGAACGCCTCCCGGTACGCGGGCCCGCCCGTCGTGAGCCCCTCCAGGAAGTACACGAAGTCGTCGCGCAGACAGGAGAGGTCGTAACGGCGCCGCGCCCCGGCGTTCGCCCCCCCGCCCCGGCCCGCGAGGAACGCGCTGACCTGCTCGCACGCCGCGATCCGGTCCCGTACGCCCTGCACGTCGGTGCGCCGCCGGGTGATCGAGCCCTCCCGCACCCGCCAGTAGTAGACGTGCTCGTGCAGGACGTCCACCGCACCGGCCAGATAGTGCGCCGGGATCATCACCGGGGTGTCCTCGTAGAGCCTGCCCTCGGGGAAGGCGAAGGCGTACCGGTCCCAGAAGGAGCGCCGGAACACCTTGTTCCAGGCGACCCGGTCGGCGAGCAGCCGCGGATCGCGGCTGATGTGGGTGCGGGTCCGGGTGCCGGTCAGCCAGCGGTACTGCCAGGCCTGCTGCCGCCCCTGCTCGCCCAGCTGCCACACGTTGCCGGTCGCGAAGTCGGAGCCGGTGGACTCCAGCGAGGCCAGCATCCGCCGGTAGGCGTCGTGCACGACGACGTCGTCGCTGTCCACGAACGCCAGGTAGGGCACGCCCGGGGTGGTGTGCCGCACGCCCGTGTTGCGGGCCGCGCTCAGCCCCGCGTTGGGCCGGCGGACGCAGCGGAAGCGCCGGTCGCGGGCGGCGAAGGTCTCGGCGATGGCCGTGCTGCCGTCCGTCGAGCCGTCGTCCACGAGGACCACCTCGATGTCGGTGACCGACTGTTCGGCCACCGAGCGCAGACAGTCCTCCAGGTAGTCCTCGACGTTGTGGACCGGGACGACGACACTGAGGCGCGGCTTCATGCACGGACAACAGGGGCAAACGCGCCGGGTCACCGAGACTGCCCCGAACGGGTGAACGCGGGATTCGACTCGGAGTCCGCCGCGTGCCGGCGCGATTATGCTCGGCTGCCATGCTTCTCAGTGTTGTCGTGCCCGTCCACCGCGTTCAGGGCTATCTCCGGGCGACCCTGGAGTCCGTCCTCGACCAGCTTCCCGGTGAACCGGAACTGCTCGTCGTCGACGACGGGTCCCGGGACGGCAGCGCCGACATCGCCGCCGAATTCGCGCGGCGCGATCCGCGCGTCAGGGTGATCACCCTCCCCGAGCACCGCGGCGCGGGACCGGCCCGCAACGCCGGGGCGCCACCACTTCGCGGTCCTCGACGCGTACGCCCGGCTGCTCGCCGAGACCGGCGACGACCCGCGCGTCCGGACGGTGCGCGCCCGCCACCTGCGCGCCCTCCTCGACGACCCGGGCCGGATCGCCCCCCAGGACCGCGCCGCCTTCCACCGCGCCGCCGCGCTGCCGGGCAGCTACACCGCCCACCGCGTCCGGGAGGCCGCACGGGCCGCCCGCGACCGCACCCGGGCCGCCTACCGCACCGACCTGCTCCGCCCCCTGGACCCGAACCTTGCGGTGTACGGGGCCCACTGGAACCGGGGCGTCGCCTGCAACCCGGCCGCGATCCACGCCAAGGCCCTCGAACTGGCCCCGCACGTCCAGGGCATCCGGACCGTCTCCTCCCGCCACCTCGACCGGCTGCCGCCCGGCACCCCGTACGTCGTCGAGGGCTCCCTCGCCTACTGGCGGGTCATGGCCACCGCCACGTACCTGATCAACAACTCCGGCTTCCCCGGCGGCTTCACCGAACGCCCCGGCCAGCGCTACCTCCAGACCCACCACGGCACCCCGCTGAAGACCATGGGTCTGGACCGGCGCGGCTACCCGGTCCGCACCGACGGCGTCAGCCCCGAGCGGATCGTCGCCCACGCCGACCAGTGGGACTTCTCCCTCTCGGCCAACCCGCACACCACCGAGGTCTGGGACCGGGTCTACCCGGCCGGATACGAGCACCTGAACCTCGGCTACCCGCGCAACGACGTCTTCTTCACCACCGGCCCGGAGCGGACCGAGGAGATCCGGCGGGAACTCGGCATCCCCCACGGCCGGACCGTCCTCCTGTACGCGCCCACCCACCGCGACCACCGCAAGGGCTTCGTCCCCCACCTCGACCCGGAACGCCTGGCCCGCGAACTCGGCCCGCGCCACGTGGTGCTGGTCCGCGCGCACCACTCCTACGGGCGCCCGGCCCGGCCGGTCGGCACCGGGGTGATCGACGTGACGGGGCACCCGTCCGTCGAAGAACTCTGCCTGGCCTCCGACGCGTTGATCACCGACTACTCGTCGCTGATGTTCGACTACGCCTGCCTGGACCGCCCGATCGACAGCCTCGTACCGGTGGCCGCCGCGCCCCCGGCCGGCAACCGCGGCACGGCCGATCTCACCCGTTCGGGAGAGACCGCGACCGGTGACCCCCGGCGGCCCACGGGGTTGAGCCGTACGGACAGCCAGGTTCCCGATGAACGGACGTGCCCAACATGCCGCCACGGCTCAGTGTCGTCGTACCCGTCCACAACGTGGAGCTCTATCTGACGGACTGCCTGAAGTCCCTCGCGGAGCAGACCATGACCGACCTGGAGGTGGTGATGGTCGACGACGGGTCCACCGACGGCAGTGCGGTCCTGGCCGCCGAATTCGCCGCACGGGACGGCCGGTTCCGGCTGGTGAGCCAGGCGAACGGCGGGCTCGGGCACGCCCGCAACACCGGGGTCCGCAACTGCGACCCGGGCACCCGCCACCTCGCCTTCGCCGACAGCGACGACGTGCTCCCGCCCCGCGCGTACGAACTCCTCGTCGGCGCCCTGGACGAGACCGGCTCGGACCTCGCGTCCGGCAACGTGCTGCGGCTGCGGGCCGGCGGCCGGCTCCAGCAGTCGCCCGACTTCCGCAGACCCATGGCGACGACCCGGCTGCGCACCCACATCTCCCGGGACTGGGACCTCGCCGCGGACCGGATCGCGTGCAACAAGGTCTTCCGCCGGTCCTTCTGGGACGAGCACGCCTTCGCCTTCCCGGTCGGCGCCCTCTACGAGGACATCCCGGTCGTCCTGCCCGCCCACTTCCTGGCCCGCTCCGTCGACGTGCTCAAGGACACCGTCTACCACTGGCGCGACCGGCCCGGCTCGGTCACCACCCGGCGCGCCGTCGTCCGCGGCGTCCGGGACCGGGTCTCGCACGTGCTGGGGGTCTCCGCCTTCCTCGACGAGCACCGCGGCGCCGCCGACAAGCGGCGCTACGAGGCGCACGTGCTCGCCAACGACCTCTGGTACTTCATGGAGGCGCTGCCCGACGGCGACGAGGAGTACCGGCGCGCCTTCCTCACCTACGCCAACGAGTTCACCGACCAGACCGACCCGGCCGTCCTGGACGGACTGCCGCTGCGGCTGCGGCTGATGTGGCACCTCGTGCGCGAACGGCGGACCGCCGAACTGCTGGACCTGCTCGCCCTCGACCGGGCCGAACCGGGCGCGTTCGCGGTACGGGGCCTGCGCCGCCGCAGCGCCTCCTACCCGGTCCTCACCGCGCCGGTGCCGCGCACGGTGCTGCGGGTCGGCGAACAGGACCTGCCGCTCACCGCCCGGCTGCGGCACGCCCACTGGCAGGGCGGGCGGCTGCACCTCAAGGGGTACGCGTACATCCGGAACCTGCCTGCCGGGCCGCGCGGCGGCGAGCTCCGGGCCGGCTGGCTGCGCGCGGGACGGCGCCACGTGGTGCCGCTGCGGCTGCGCACGGTCGACGAACCCGAGGCCACCGCCCGCTCCCGACAGAGCCTGCACGACTACGACAGGGCCGGCTTCGAGACCGTCGTCGACCCGGCCCGGCTCCGCATCGACGCCACCGGCGGCCCCGAACGGCTCACCTGGCGGCTGGAGATCGGCATCGCCGGACACGGCATGCTGCGCCGCTCCGGCCTCTCGGCCGACGAGGCGATCGCCCCGCCGCCCGTGCACCGCCCGGACGGCGACCACCGGATCGTGCCCGCCCTCGACGACGGCGGGCTGGTGCTGCACGCCGAGCGGATCGACGCCCGCTTCGAGACGCACCGCGCGGGCGACACGGGCGACGGGTCCGCCGCCGTGGTCATCGACGGAATGATCCGCGACCGGCTCGGCAGGGGGCCGCTGCGCCTCGCGTTCACCCACCGGCCCTCCGGCACCTCCTTCGACTGCCCGGTGACGGTGCGCGACGGGGCCGGGCCCTCGGTGGCGGGCTGGCGACGGTTCACCGCCCACGTCCCGCTCGACGCCTTCACCGAGGCCCGGCCGGACCCGGAGGAGGGGGCGCCGAGCGCCCAACTGCCGTACAGCCTGCACCTCGTGGGCCCCGACGGGCGCCGGACACCGATCGACGTGCCGGGCCCCGTGCCGCCGGGCCGCTACCCGCTGGAAGCGCACGAAGGCGGGAACGGCGCCGGGCGGCGCGAGCTGGGCCTCACCGCGAGCTCCCGCGGCAATCTGCTGGTCAGCGACCGCACCGTCCAGCCCGCCGTCGACCTGGCGACCTGGACGGAGGACGGACAGCTCCTGCTGGAGGGCACCTACCCGGCCCTCGCGGGGCGCCCCGTCGAACTGATCGCCCGGCACAGCGGGCACGACGAGGAGGCCGCCTTCCCGCTCACCCTCTCCGGGGACGCCGGGGCCCGCCGGTTCAGGGCCGCGCTGCGGCCGGACGCCGTCGAGGGCCCCGGCGGAAAGCTGCCGCTGGGCCAGGGCCACTGGTACCTCTTCCTGCGCGAACGGCACCCGGCGGGCGGCACGCACGACAGCTGCGACGCCCCGTTGCGCATCCCGGCCGCCGCCCACCGCACCCTGCCCGCCGTCCGCACCCTCGCGGGCCGGGAGTACCGCGTCGAGCGGCGGCACCACGACCAACTGCTGATCAACAGCGCCCCGGTGCTGCCCGCCCGGGAACGCGGACCGCGCGGACAGCGGCTGCTGCGCGAGGCGTACCGGACCACCCGCACCGCGCCCCTGCGCGAGACCGTGCTGTACAGCAGCTTCGACGGCCGCCAGTACTCCGACTCGCCGCGCGCGATCCACGAGGAGATCGTCCGGCGGGGCGCCGAGCCGGAACACCTCTGGGTGGTCCGCGACCAGCAGGCCCGCGTCCCCGAGGGCGCCACGACCGTGGAACACGGCTCGGCCGCCTGGCACGAGGCCCTGGCCCGCAGCCGGTACGTCGTCACCAACACCCACCTGCCGGAGTGGTTCGAGCGGCGCGAGGGCCAGTGCGTCGTCCAGACCTGGCACGGCACCCCCCTCAAACGCATCGGCCTCGACCTCGCGGGCACCGGGCGGGCCAACGCCGCCCATCTCGCCACCATCGAACGACGCGCCCGGCAGTGGAGCCTCCTCGTCTCCCCGAACAGCTTCTCCACCCCCGTCCTGCGACGCGCCTTCGGCTACCCGGGCGAAATCCTGGAGTGCGGCTACCCCCGCAACGACCTGTTCCGCGCCGTCGACCGGAACAAGGTCGCCGCCGCGGTACGGGAACGGCTCGGCCTGCCCGAGGGCAAACGGGTCGTGCTGTACGCACCGACCTGGCGCGACGACCGGCTGCAGGGCAACGGCCGCTACGCCCTCGACCTGCGGCTCGACCTGGCCGCCGCCGAACGCGAACTGGGCACGGACACCGTCCTGCTGGTGCGCCGCCACCACCTGGTCGGCGACCGCCTCCCGGACAGCGGCAGCGGCTTCGTCCGGGACGTCTCGCGCTACGGGGACGTCGGCGAACTGATGCTGATCAGCGACGCCCTGGTCACCGACTACTCCTCGCTGATGTTCGACTTCGCCCCGACCGGCCGCCCGATGCTCTTCCACACCCACGACCTGGCGCACTACCGCGACACCCTGCGCGGCTTCTGCTTCGACTTCGAGGCCCGCGCCCCCGGCCCGCTCGTCCCCGACTCCGCCGGACTGATCGAGGCCCTGCGCGACCCGGTACGGGCCACCGAGGGACACGCACGGGCGTACGAGGCGTTCCGCCGGGACTTCTGCGACCTCGACGACGGAAACGCGGCGGCGAAAGTGGTCGACCGCATGCTGTGAACCGCGTCGCCCGGCCGGCCCGCCCCCGGCCGGGCGAAGACGCAGGACACGCCCCGCCCCGGCTGAACCGTTCGAGTGACCGGGAGGTCCAGGCGTTCGGGCGGAAAAGCAGCGCATTCACACAGCGATCCATACAAGTGTGGCCATCGGTGCGTCGCTCTGCGTCCTCGGGTTGCTACGTTCTGTTTTCATGGGTATCCGAATGCGATGCGAAACCTGGGACGTGCGACGCGCGAGAACGGCCGTGCTCGTCGTCGCGGCCGCGGGCCTCCTCACCCGAATGCTGATCGCGGCGAACATGCCGGGACCGGCCGATGTGCGGATCTTCCACGGTTTCGCGAAGGCGATCGTGCGATACGGGCCCATTCGGATTTACGAACAGCCACTGCCCGGACTCCCCGTCTACAACCATCCGCCACTGGCCGGCTGGCTGCTCCTCGGACTGAACGAACTCGAAGAACTCGGCATCCCCTTCGGCACGCTGATCAGATCACCCGCCTCGATCGCCGATTTCTTCTGCGCGCTCCTCGTGTTCGAGATCGTGCGCCGCCGCCGTTCCGTCGGCGCGGCGGTCGCCTGCGGCATCGGGGTGGCCGTCAGCCCCGTCCTCATCGCCACCTCCGGCTACCACGGCAACACCGACGCGGTCGCCATCACCTTCGCCCTGGCCGCCGCCCACCTCCTCGTGGACCGCAGGGCCCCACTGGCCGCCGGGGTGGCCGCCGCGCTCTCGATCAGCGTCAAGTTCATCCCCGTGGTGGTGCTCCCGGCGCTGTTCCTCGTCGCGCTGCGGTCCGGCCGGCCCGCCCGCATCCGCTTCTGCGCGGGCTTCGCCGCACTGATCGCCCTGGTCTGGGGGCCGGCCCTGATGACCGTGCCGCAGAACCTCCGGGAGAACGTCCTGGAGTACGCGGGCGGCGGCTACCGCCTCTGGGGCCTCGTCAGGTTCGCCGAGCTGTTCGGCCTGCCGGAGTCCTTCATCACCTACATCGAGGGCGACGGCCACCTCCTCTTCGTCCTGGCCTGCATGGCGGCCGGGGCCTGGCTCGCCCTGCTGCGGCCCGCGCAGCTGCCCGTCGTCGTCGCCGTCACGATGGGGCTCCTGCTGCTGCTCTCCACCGCCTCCGCCCTCCAGTACCTGACCTGGGCGGCGGCCGGCCTGTTCGTCATCGGCTTCTGGGAGGGCGCCGCGTACGGCTGCCTGCTCGGCCTGACCGCGGTCCTCGGCTACCAGGGCCGCTCCGCCGTGCGCTGGAGCGAAACGGTGCTGCAACTCGGCGAGGCCGGCTGGGCCGTCCTCGCCGTCTGCCTCGTCGTCGGCATCCGCAAGATCCTCGCCGCCCCGCCCGGCACACCCCCCGAAAACCCTGACGGGCGGGTCCCGGTCACGGCCCCCCGTGCCGCGCGACCCGCCGACTCCGTCGTCAACTGACCGCCCCCGAACGCCGCGCCCCCCACCCCGCACCCCGAGTACCGAGCACAACAGGAGAACACCCCGTGAAGGAAAGCCCGAGCCCCAGGATCGGCATCCTGGTGGTCGCGTACAACGCCGAGACGACGCTGGAGAAGACCCTCGACCGCATTCCGGAGGACTTCCGGGCCAAGGTCGACGAGATCCTCATTCTCGACGACGCGAGCCACGACGCGACCTTCACCGCGGGCTGCCGCTGGTCACAGGCGGAGGGAATGCCGCGCACCGTGGTGATGCGGCACACCAAGAACCTCGGATACGGCGGGAACCAGAAGGCCGGATACGCCCTGGCCGCCGAGCACGGACTCGACATCGTCGTGCTGCTGCACGGCGACGGACAGTACGCCCCCGAATTCCTGCCCGAGATGGTCGCCCCGATCGAACGCGGCGAATGCGAGGCCGTCTTCGGATCACGCATGATGAAATCCGGCTCGGCCCTCAAGGGCGGCATGCCGATGTACAAATGGCTCGGCAACCGCATTCTCACCCGGGTGGAGAACGCCCTCCTCGGCTCGCGGCTCACCGAATTCCACTCCGGATACCGCGCCTACAGCGTCGCGGCGCTCAAGAAGCTGCCGATCCACCGGAACACCGACGCGTTCGACTTCGACACCCAGATCATCGTCCAGCTGCTCGACGCGGGAATGCGGATCAAGGAGATCCCCGTCCCCACGTACTACGGCGACGAGATCTGCTACGTCAACGGCATGAAATACGCGAAGGACGTCGTCAAGGACGTCCTCGAATACCGGCTCGCAGTCAAGGGATTCGGCACCTGCGGCTGGATCCCCAAGCCCGTCGAGTACGCGTTCAAGGAGGGCGACGGCTCCTCGCACGCCGTCATCCTCGACCGGATGCGCGGCCTCCCGCCCGGCCGGGTCCTCGACCTCGGCTGCTCCGGCGGGCTGTTCGCCCAGCGCCTCGAAGCACTCGGCCACGAGGTGACGGGCGTGGACTACGTCGAGGTCCCCGGCGTGCGCGACAAGTGCACCCGCTTCCACCTCGCCGACCTGGAGGAGGGCCTGCCCGTCGAGATCGGCACCGGCTACGACTACGTGGTCGCCGGGGACGTCATCGAGCACCTCTCCCGCCCCGAGCGGGTGCTGGCCGAGATCGTCGAGGTGCTGCGGCCCGGCGGCCACGTGCTGCTCTCCGTACCGAACTTCAGCCACTGGTACTCACGGCTGCGGGTCGCGTTCGGCGTCTTCGGCTACGACCGGCGCGGCATCCTCGACGAAACGCATCTGCGCTTCTTCACCCGGTCCAGCCTGCGCCGCACGGTCCGCGACACGGGCTACGACGTCCTCGACATCACGTCCACCGGCGCCCCGTTCTGGGCGCTGCTCGGCGGCGGCCCGCTCCCCGCGGTCCTCGGCGGGGCGTCGAAACTGCTCACCCGGATCCGGCCGACGCTGTTCGGCTATCAGCACGTCGCCCTGCTCACCCCGCACGCGGCCGAGACGATCATCGCTGGAGAGCACGTCGATGTACAGGACATCCTCAACCGACAGCACGTCCCCGCGGACCGGGTCGGCGTCTGACCTCGGCGTTCCCCGGCCCACCCCCGCCCCGGCACCCCCGTCCCCGGACGCCGCAGTCAGGAGCAAGGCGTTGAACCTCCCCAGTCTGATGCTGCTGTTGTTCGCCGTGTTCTCGTCGGCGGGCGGCCAGATCATGCTCAAGCACGGGATGAGGAGCGCAGCGGCGGCCGCGGGACACGAGGGATCCCTCGTCATGCGCGCCGCGACCAGCCCCTGGGTCGTCCTCGGTCTGGTGGTCTTCGCGGTGTCCGCACTCGCCTGGATGGCCACCCTGGCCACGGTGCCGCTGTCCATCGCCTACCCGTTCAACGCCCTCGGGTACCTGCTGATCGTGCTGGCCGGGGCGACCGTGCTGCACGAGCGGACCTCGATGTGGACCTGGGGCGGCTCGCTCCTCGTGGTCGTCGGCCTCATCACCGTGATGGTGGGTCAGTAGCGCCGGGGCACAACACGGCCACGGGGCGTTCGCCGCGCGGGCGGGTGCTCCGCAAACGCCCGCCGGAGCGACCGGGTTGCGTCGGAACGCGGCAGATCCGTGAAACGGCAAAAGGGGCGGGTCCGCTCGGGTGAGCAGACCCGCCCCGGGTTGACGCACGGTGGTGCGTATCGTCTCGGCGTGCCCGAACGGCCCGCCGGACGCGGCTACTTCACCGCGCCCGCCATCACGCCGGAGACGAACTGGCGCTGGAAGGCGAAGAAGACCACCAGCGGAATCACCATCGACACGAAGGCGCCCGGCGCCAGCACGTCGATGTTGTTGCCGAACTGCCTGACCTGCTGCTGGAGGGCCACGGTGATCGGCGGCGAGTCGGAGTCCGCGAAGATCAGCGCGACCAGCATGTCGTTCCACACCCAGAGGAACTGGAAGATCCCCAGCGAGGCGATCGCCGGTCCGCCCAGCGGCATCACGACCCGGGTGAAGAGCCGGATCTCGCCCGCTCCGTCGAGCCGGGCCGCCTCCAGCAGTTCCCTCGGGATCTCCGCGAAGAAGTTCCGCAGCAGGAAGATCGCGAAGGGCAGCCCGAAGGCCGTGTGGAAGAGGATCACGCCGAAGGTCGTCTCGAAGATCCCGACCGCCCCGAAGAGCTTGGAGACCGGGACGAGGGCGACCTGCACCGGGACCACCAGCAGCCCCACGACCACCAGGAACCACCAGTCGCGGCCGGGGAACTCCATCCAGGCGAAGGCGTAGCCGGCCAGTGAACCGATCACGACGACCAGGACGGTCGCCGGGACGGTGATCATGACCGTGCTGAGGAGGGAGTTGGTGATGGTCGAATTCTCGAGCAGGCGGGAGTAGTTGTCGAAGGTGAGCTGGGAGGGGGCCGTGAAGACCTTCCACCAGCCGGTCGACGCGATCTCCTCCGGACCGCGCAGCGAGGACAGCAGCAGCCCGACGGTCGGCATCAGCCAGAACAGGGCCACCAGGACGAGGAAGACCCGCATCAGGCCGCCGCCGGCGCGGGCGGCCAGGCGCGAGCCGAGGGGCCGCCGGGCCTTCACCGGCTCGTCCCCGGCCGTCGTGCCCGTGCCGGTGGCCGCGGTCGTGGTCGACGCTGTCGTCATCGGCGCCCCTCCTTCCTGATCCGGCGGATGTTGACGTACATCACCGGGAGTACCAGCAGCAGCAGGAGTACGGCGATGGCGCTGCCGATCCCGAGGTCCGCGTCCGTGCCGAACGAGGACCGGTAGAGCTGGAGAGCCAGCACGTTCGCGTCGTCCTGCGAGGAGCCCGGCGCGATGATGAAGATCAGGTCGAAGACCTTCAGCACGTTGATCATCAGCGTCACCAGCACCACCACGAGCACGGGCGCGAGCATCGGCACCGTGATCCGGCGGAACACCTGCCACTCGTTCGCGCCGTCCACCCGGGCCGCTTCGAGGAGTTCGCGCGGCAGCCCGGCGAGTCCCGCCGCGATCAGCACCATCGCGAACCCGGCCCACATCCAGACGTAGGAACCGATGATCCCCGGCGTCACGAGCGTCGGGCCGAGCCACTCCACGCCGTTGTACGGCTCCCTGAAGTTCGAGGCGGGCAACCGGAGTTCGGCGCCGTCCGCCGACGCGGGCAGGGTGAACGTGCCGTCCGCCCCCGCCTTCGCCGAGGCGACCACCTTGCCGTCCTTGACCGCCTCGACCTCGATGCCCTTGAGCCCCAGCTCCTTGGCGTCGATGACATTGGGCTTGCCGCCGCCGCCCCGGGTGAAGTCCAGCCACGCGGTACCGGTGATCTTCCTCTCGTCCGCGGCGGCGGCCTTCGCCGGCTCCGCGTCCGACGGCATCTTCGTCGGGGGCACACCGACCAGCGGGAGCTGGACCGGCTGCCCGGCCCGCACCGTGGTCTTCGTGACGAACGAGCCGCCATCTCCCGCCCTGAGGGGGTGGACGGGCAGCGGATGTGCCTTCGGGTAGCCCGCCGACTCGGAGAACGTGTCGTGCACGCCCACCCACACGGCGTTGGCGATCCCGCGCTCCGGCGCCTGGTCGTACACCAGCCGGAAGATGATGCCCGCCGCGAGCATGGAGATCGCCATCGGCATGAAGACGATCAGCTTGAACGCCGTGCCCCAGCGGACCCGTTCGGTCAGCACCGCGAAGATCAGCCCGAGGGCCGTGGCGACCGTCGGCGCGAACACCACCCAGACCGCGTTGTTCTTGACCGCCGTGCGGATGGTGTCGTCGGTGAACAGCGCCTTGTAGTTGTCGAGTCCGGCGAAGCCCGTGCCCGCCTGGTCGAAGAACGACCGGTAGACGGAGTAGGCGATCGGATAGACCACGAGCGCGCCCAGCAGGACCAGCGCGGGCGCCAGGAAGAGCCCCGCCAGGAGCCGGCGGGTGCCGGTCACGCTCCTGCGGCTGCGGTCCGGCCTGCCCGGCGACCTGTGGGGGGAGGCCGCCGGGGACGGATGCTTCTTGTCGGCGGGGGGCGCCGCGTCGGTGCCCCCCGCTGCGGATGTCGTCATTGCGTCAGCTCTTGTACGCCTTGGCCGCGTCGGACTCCAGCTTCGCCTGGGTCCCCGCGATGTCCTTCGGGTTCTTCAGGAAGTCCTGGAGGGTCTTCCACTCGCCCTTGCCGGGCGTCCCGCCGAACGACTGCGGGGCCTGGTCGGACATGTCGAACCGGACGGAGTCACCGGCCGAGATCAGCGCCTTCGCCATCGTGCGCTGCACCTCGTTCGGGTACGCGGCGGCGTCCAGGGACTTGTTCGGCGAGATGAACCCGCCCTGCTCGGCCATGATCTTCGCGGCGTCGGCCGAGGCCAGCCAGGTCAGCAGGGCCTGGGCGCCCTTGCCGTCCTTCAGAGCCACCGCGGCGTCGCCACCGGTCACGACGGGAGACTCGGAGCCGACCGCCGGGAACGGGAACACCTTGGCGTCGGTGCCGATCTTGGCCTTCGTCTGCGCGATGTTGACGCTCACGAAGTCGCCCTCGAAGACCATCGCGGCCTTGGGCGTGTCACCGCCGGTGAAGGTCTGGGTGACCGAGGCCGGGAACTCCGTCTGCAGCGCGCCGTCGGCCCCGCCCGCGATCAGCGACGGCTTGCCGAAGAGCTGCGCGAGCGTGGTCAGGGCGTCCTTGACGGACCCGTCCGTCCACTTGATCTTGTGCTGCGCCAGCTGGTCGTACTTCTCCGGCCCGGCCTGGGAGAGGTAGACGTTCTCGAACCAGTCGGTGAGGGTCCAGCCGTCCGCGCCGCCGACCGAGACCGGGGTGACGCCCGAGGCGGACACCGTCTCGGCCGTCGCCAGGAAGTCCTTCCAGGTCTTCGGCTCACTGGCGCCCGCGTTCTCGAACGCCTTGGCGTTGTACCAGATCAGGGACTTGTTGGCGGCCTTGAAGTAGACGCCGTACTGGGCGCCGTCCACCGCGCCGAGGTCCTGCCAGACCTTCGAGTAGTTCTTGTCGAGCTGGGCCTTGGCCTCGGGGCCGACCGGCTTGGCCCACTTCTTCTCCACGGCCTGCTTGATCGCGCCGACCTGCGGGATCATCGCGACGTCCGGCGGCTGACCTCCCGCGATCTTCGTACCGAGGAAGTTGACGATGGGATCCTGCGCCGGGACGAAGGTGACCGTCGCCCCCGTGCGCTTCTCGAACTCCTTCAGCACCTTGACGAAGTTGGCCTGCTCGGCGCCGGTCCAGACCGCCGCGACCGAGAGCTTCTCGCCGTTCAGCTTCGGCAGCGCGACGGACGGGCTCGCCCCGTTACCGGAAGCCTTGTCCGGCTCGTCCTTCTTGCCGCTGTCGTCACTGCAGCCCGTGAGGGCCAGTGCGCCGATGGCGGTGAACACCAGGGCGGCCCTGCCGATCCGATGGGTTGTGCGCATTGCTTCCCCGTCTCTCACATCGATGTGTGCGCACAGTCCTAACGCCCGGCGGCGGACGCCGCAATACTGCTTCTCGCGTCAACTCCTTGATCGTGATGGGCTCGTGACGTAATGTCGTTTGATTTTCCGGGCGCCGCACCGGTCAGGAGGGGACGGGACCGAGCGGGGCCACCGGCTCGGCGCCCACCGAGCGCGCCGCCCGCTCCAGCGCACTGGCCAGCAACGCCAAGTCCGTTGGCCCGTTGCCCAGTTCGCGCACCGGGCGCCGGGTCGGCGGATCGCCCATCCGCTCCCACTCCAACGGGACGACGGTGGGACGCAACGTCGCCGTACGGGGTATGCGCCCGGTCACCCGGCCGCCCTGGAACGGGGTCACCCGCCCGTCCGGATGTCCGAGCCTGCCGCGTCCGGGAGCCGGTTCGTCCGGCGACGGCGGCACCACGGGCGGGTCCAGCACGATCCGCAGCCGGGCCCCGTCGGCCAGGTCCGTGTCCTGCGTGCGGTCCGGCCGGGCGGACGTCGCGACCAGGTGGACGCCGAGCCGGCCGCCCTCCCTCGCCACGGCCTCCAGGGCCCGCACGACCGACCCCGCGGCGGGCCGCCCGGGACTGCCGAGGGCCGGGGCGACCAGCGCGTCGAAGTCGTCGACCAGGACGACGAGCCGGGGCAGCGGGGAGGGGCCGGGCCGCGCGGAGGACCGGGTGGCGGGACGCAGCCGGAGCGTCCCGCTCGCCGGGGAGTCCAGGTCGCCGCGCTGTTCGGCGGCGGTCGGCGGACGCTGCCCGACCAGGTGTTCCGCCGCCTCGTGCCGATGGTGCCACTCGGCGAAGTCGTACGGCCCCAGCAGCTCGGCGCGCCGCTTCAGCTCGCCGCCCAGCGCCTGGGCGAACTCCCGCATCCGCACCGGGTCGCAGGCCACCAGATGCATGAAGGCGTGCGGGAGTTCGGTGCACGGGCTCAGGCTCTCGCCCCGCTCGCCACCCGCGCCGTCCACCAGCAGGATGCCCAGCAGATCGGGCCGGGCGGCGGCGGCCAGCGAGGCGGCGACGGCCCGCAGCAGCTCAGTGCGCCCGCTGCCGGCCGGACCCTCGATGAGCAGGTGGGGTCCCTCCTGCGCCAGGTCCACACTGACCGCGCCCCGGGGCCCGGCCCCGAGCACCACCACGGGCCGTCCGACGGCTGCGGGAGCGGCGTCCGCCGTGGCGGACGCACCGACGGCCGCGGCACCGTCCGCGTCCGCCTCGTCCCTGATTCGGGCGGTGGCGGAGCTTCCGCTTCCTGCATTTCCGGTTCCTGCACCCCGTGCGGTGATTCGGGGCATATCGCCGCCGGCCGGCCCGCCGACCCGCTTCGGGCCGGACCCGGCGGAACGGAGGCCGCCGGATTCCCGGCCCGCGCCCCCGGTGTCCTCGCCCCGCGCGTCACCCCCGCCGGTCCAGGGACCCGTCCCGGACCCGGGCACCGTCCGGGAGGCCGGGCCCGGACGCTGACCCCCTATGCGGGGAGCGTCGTCGGGGACGGGGACGTGGTGCGTCGCACTGCCGGGGACGCCGGGGTACGGGGGGCGCCCGGAGCCGGGGAAGGGGGTGGCGTCGTCCGGCGCGAGGGCGCGGCCGGGGGTGCCGATGTGGGTGGCGCTCTCGCTGCCGGGGTACGGGGTGCGGCCCGAACCGGGGACGTATCCGTCCGGCCCCGGCGTACTGCCCGTGCGCTGGGCGCCCACGCGCGGGTACGCCGCACGGCCCGGACCGCGGCCGTCCGCTTCACCGCTCGCCGGGCCGACCGGCCGACGGCCCGCGGCACCGGGCTGGTCGTCGGCCGTGGAGGCCCAGCGGGCCATCAGGGAGGCCGGGGTGGCACGGGCCAGGCCCAGCTCGTCCAGCAGCCGGGCGGTCGTCGGGAGCGCCGCCGACGAGGGCCTGCCCCCGGCCGTCGCCGAACCCTCCGCGCGCAGCGGGGCCAGCGCCCGGCCGAACCGCTCGGCCCAGTGCGCCGACACCGCGTCCACCGCGGCGACCGTGCCCCGGCCCGCGGCCCGGCCGTCAGCCGTCCGCAGCAGCCGCAGGGCCGTCGCCACGTCGCCGCTCAGCATCGCCACCGCCCCGCACTCGCGGAACGCGATCGAGGCGTGGCAGGCGGCCTCGTACGTCGCCGCGACCGGCGAGGTGGGCGTGGCCGAGGGGGTCTCGGCCAGACAGATCAGATGGATGCCCGCCGCGGCCCCGGCGGCGGCCAGCCGGGCGGTGTTCTCGCGCAGCACCGCCGAGCCGGGATCGCCGTCGACGACCACCACCGTGTACGGCCCGGTGTACCGCGCGGCGGCCTCGGCGACCGTGGCCCGGTCCAGGCTCGCCCAGCCGGGCCCGAGCGGCCCGTCGTCCAGTCGGCGCACCAGCTCCGTCGTACGGGCGGTGGCCTGCTCGCGGTCGTACGCGAGGAGCAGCCGGCAGTCCTGGCCGTGCATCGGCCGCAGATGGGGCAGCCAGCCGAGCCAGGCCCACTCGCGTCTGCGCTCCTCCGCGCCGCGGGTGCGGTCGGTGCTGATCAGCACGATCTCCAGATCGGCGGGGGAGTGCAGCGCGGCGAGCTGCGCCACCGCCGAACGGGCGAGACCGGCCAGCCGGGTCCGCGGCCCCGCGAGCCCGAGCGAGCCCGCCTCCCGCAGCCCCACCGTCACGGGCACGGCGGGCAGCTCGGCCCGGTCCGTCGTCCCCAGGCGCACCACGAGCGCCTCGGGGTGGTCGGTGCCGCGCTCCCACAGCCGGGGGCCGGGGCCGAGCGCGGTCAGCAGCACGGCCGCGGGGTCGGGCCAGGTGCTCCGCTCGGCGACCCCGGGGGCCGCCGCGGTCATGGCGGGGGAGGCCGGCCCCGGGGCGCCCGTCCCGTCGGGCGTCGCCTCGTGCACGGGCTCGCCCCGGTTGCCCGCGAGCCGGCGGGCCCAGGCGCCTATCCCGCCCCGCCGGGGCGTCCCCTCGTCCGGGAGACGGGCGGGGCGCTCGGCGGCGGACCGGCGCGCGCCGTCCGGCTCCTCCAGGTCGCCCCCGCGGCCGTGCTCCGCGCCGGACGCCTCGTGGGGCGCGGGGTGGTCGGGGACGGCCGGGGCGTAGTCGTGGTCCGGACGGTGCTCCCCGTCGGCCCCGGCTCCGGCCGCCGTGCCGGAGACCCGCAGGTGTCCCTCGCCGTCCGGGGCCGTGGGCAGCGTCGGGCCGGACGCGCCGGAGGTCAGCCGGAGCGTGGACTCGCCGAGCCGCAGCAGCGCGCCGGGCTTCAGCCGGACCGGGCGGTCGTGGACCTCCGCGCCGTCGAGCAGGGTGCCGTTGGTGGAGCCGAGGTCCGCCACCGAGACCAGGCCGTCGGCGGAGACCGTCACCGCGCAGTGCAGCCGGGACACGTCGGGGTCGTCGAGCGGTACGTCCGCGTCGACGGAGCGGCCGATCCGGACCCGGCCGCCGTGCAGCAGATGGACCCCGCCCGCGTCGGGCCCGGCGACCACGTGCAGCTGGGCCGGGACGGCGTCGTCCACCGCCTCGTCCTCGCCCGGGACCTGGAGCGAGAGCACCGCCCCGTCGACCAGCGGGGGCTCACCCAGCGCGCACCGCTGCGCGTCGAGCCGCTCGCGCCCGGCGAACAGCACCACCGCGCCGCTGCCGAGCGAGCCGTCGGGGCCGAGGACGGCCGCGGCCAGGTTGGACGCCACGGTGGCGAGCGCCGTCCCGGGCGGGGCGGTGACCAGCACGTCGCACGCGCGCGCCGGGGTCTGGCCGCTGCGCGGCGCGAGGACGGTCAGCCGGATCTGCATCGCCGTCAGCGGTCCCTTCTGCGCGGGGCGCCGGGCAGGGGAAACGCCCTGTGATTCCCCCCACCCGACACGGACGCGTCGTCCGGTACAGGTTCGTCACGTGCCGCGGGGCTCCCGTCCCCACAGTTCCGTGCTGGAGGCATCCTCGCACCTGCCACCGACAACACGCCCGGCGGCCACCGCCAAGTGATCTTGAAACGTCGGCTGTGCGCCCATAAATGCCCGCTTGGAACCCCCGCGCGCCTGTTCGGAACAGTGCCCGGGGCGCCGGAACCGTGCCGGAGGTCCGTCCGGAACACTTTTGTCGCACTTGTGTGCGGCAACCATCGGCCCCGTGCCGGCGTCTTGCTCCGCGACGGGCCGGTACCTCCCCGGCGACCACGACGCGGCGGGCGTGCGTACCGGGTCCCGCGGGCCCGGCACGATCCGAACGAGAGGCCCTAGAGTGGGCCGGAACTCCCGGGCGGACCCGGGAACACCGCAAGCACCACGAATCTGCAGGGAGCGCATGACGTGCGGCCGGTAGGCAGCAAGTACCTCCTGGAGGAGCCGCTGGGACGCGGCGCCACGGGCACCGTCTGGCGTGCCCGCCAGCGGGAGACCGCGGGCGCCGAGGCGGCCGTCGCCGGCCAGCCCGGCGAGACCGTCGCGATCAAGGTCCTGAAGGAAGAGCTCGCCAACGACGCCGACATCGTGATGCGGTTCCTGCGCGAGCGCTCCGTACTGCTCCGGCTCACCCACGAGAACATCGTGCGCACCCGCGACCTGGTCGTGGAGGGTGATCTCCTCGCCCTCGTCATGGACCTGATCGACGGCCCCGACCTGCACCGCTACCTCCGCGAGAACGGCCCGCTCACCCCGGTCGCCGCCGCGCTGCTCACCGCACAGATCGCGGACGCCCTCGCCGCCAGCCACGCCGACGGCGTGGTCCACCGCGACCTGAAGCCCGCCAACGTCCTGCTCGACGAGCGCGACGGCCGGATGCGCCCGATGCTCACCGACTTCGGCATCGCGCGGCTGGCCGACTCCCCGGGCCTCACCCGGACCCACGAGTTCGTCGGCACGCCCGCCTACGTGGCGCCCGAGTCCGCCGAGGGCCGTCCGCAGACCTCCGCCGTCGACATCTACGGCGCGGGCATCCTGCTGTACGAGCTGGTCACCGGCCGCCCGCCGTTCGCGGGCGCCACCGCCCTCGAAGTGCTGCACCAGCACCTCAGCGAGGAGCCCCGCCGCCCCAGCACCGTCCCGCAGCCCCTGTGGACGGTGATAGAGCGCTGCCTGAGCAAGGACCCGGGCCGCCGCCCCAGCGCCGAGAACCTGGCCCGCGCGCTGCGCGTCGTCGCCGAGGGCATCGGCGTGCACGCCAGCTCCGCCCAGATCGCGGCGGCCGACGGCGTGGGCGCCCTCCTGGCCCCCGACCCGGCACCCGCGCCCGTCCCGGCCGCCCCCGGCGCCGCGGACCCCACACAGGTGCTGCCGAGCAACGCGGGCTCGTACGACCCGGAGGGCGCCACCAGCGTCCTGCCGCAGACCTCCGGCCAGGGCGGCGGGCACGCCGACCCGACCTCGGTCCTGCCGCCGGTGCCGCCGCGCCCGGACGGCCCGCCGCAGCCCGAGGAGCCGCACCCCTGGCAGTCCCAGCTCCGGGCGGCCCGCGACCGCAACGAGCAGACCCAGGTCCAGTACCTCGACCCGAGCGAGGACCCGCTGCGCCGTCGCCCCCAGCGACCCCAGCCGCAGCAGCAGCGTCGGCAGCCGCCGCCGCCCCAGCACCAGCAGTACCAGCAGCAGTACCCCCAGCAGCAGCCGCAGCAGCAGTACCCCCAGCAGCGGCAGCAGTACCAGCCGCAACCTCAGCCACCCCAGCCCCAGCCCCGCCAGCAGTACGCGCCTCCGCAGCAGCCCCAGCCGCCGGCCCCCCGGCCGCCCCGCGAGCCGCGGCAGCGCAGCGCCAACCCGATGCGGATCCCCGGCCTCGGCTGCCTCAAGGGCTGCCTGTTCACCCTGGTCCTGCTCTTCGTCGCGGGCTGGCTGATCTGGGAGCTGACCCCGCTGCAGGACTGGATCGGCCAGGGCAAGAGCTACTGGAAGGCGATCAGCGACACGGTCTCCACCATCACCGACTGGATCTCGGAACTGGGTGGCAGCGACAGCGGCACCGGCACCCCCTGAGCAGTCGGCACACCATCGAATCTGTAGCTATATCGACTTCTGCGGGCCGGTTTCCACGCATATCGCCCGCAGAAGTGAGGCTTGGCGCCGACCCGGGCACTCAACACCCCGATCGACGCGTAACTTTGTCGACCGGGGGTCATGAGCGACGGTCCATCGCCAGCCGCTGAGGGAGCAGTCTTGGCACGGAATATCGGCAGCCGGTACACCGCCCACCAGATCTTGGGGCGCGGCAGCGCCGGAACGGTGTGGCTCGGCGACGGGCCCGAGGGCCCGGTGGCCATCAAGCTGCTCCGCGAGGACCTCGCGTCCGACCAGGAGCTCGTGGGCCGCTTCGTGCAGGAACGCACCGCCCTGCTCGGACTCGACCACCCGCACGTCGTCGCCGTCCGCGACCTCGTGGTGGACGGCAACGACCTGGCCCTGGTCATGGACCTGGTGCGCGGCACCGACCTGCGCACCCGGCTGGACCGCGAACGGCGCCTCGCCCCCGAGGCGGCCGTGGCGATCATCGCGGACGTCGCCGACGGCCTCGCCGCCGCGCACGCCGCGGGCATCGTCCACCGGGACGTCAAGCCGGAGAACATCCTGCTCGACATGGAGGGCCCGCTCGGCCCCGGCGGCTCGCACCCGGCGCTGCTCACCGACTTCGGCGTGGCCAAACTGATCGACACCCCGCGCCGCACCAAGGCCACCAAGATCATCGGCACGCCGGACTACCTGGCCCCCGAGATAGTCGAGGGCCTCCCGCCCCGCGCCGCAGTCGACATCTACGCCCTCGCGACCGTCCTGTACGAACTCCTCGCCGGTTTCACGCCCTTCGGCGGCGGACACCCCGGCGCGGTCCTGCGCCGTCACGTCACCGAGACGGTCGTCCCCCTCCCCGGCATCCCCGACGAGCTCTGGCAGCTCCTGGTCCAGTGCCTGGCCAAGGCCCCGGCCTCCCGGCTGCGCGCCTCCGAACTCGCCGCCCGGCTGCGCGAGCAGCTCCCGCAGCTGGCCGGCATCCCGCCGCTCGACGTCGACGAACCGGACGCCGAACCGGAACCCCGGACGTACGACGAGCAGCAGTACGCCCCCGCCCCCGAGGAACCCCGCCGCCGCGGCGCGGTCCCGCTGGTCCCCGGCTCCTCCGCCGACTCCAACCGCGACACCCACACCAGCATGCGGGTCCCGGCCCCCGACGAACTCTCCGGCGGCCCCCGGGGCACGGCCCGCGCCCCCCGCGCTCCCGGCACGCCCCGCCCCGGCTCGGCCCGCAACAGGTCCGCGGCCGTCCGCAAGCGCCGGCTGACCCTGGGCGCCGCCGCGCTGGTGCTGGTGGCGGCGGTGGGCGGCTGGCTGGCGCTGGGCGGCGACGACGGGGAGGCGCCCCCGCAGGAGACGGAGAAATCGGCCCCGGCCGCCCCCTGACCCCGGCCCGGTCCCGGACCCCGGCCGCCCCCCGGCCCCGTCCCTGATCCCGGTCCGGCCGGGACGGGGTGCCGAGGCCCGAAACCGGGGGACCGCCCCGGTCCGGCCGGGGCGCCGACGCCTCCTCCGGGGCCCGGAAGCCGCCCGGACGCCTGCCGCGGCACGGTTCGCGAGGGCGTCGGGGCCCGGTCGCCGGGTGGTGATCATGCGGCCCGAGGAACGTCCGCGCCGACAGCCGTTACGCTGGACCCGTGGCAGTCGTCGATATTTCCGAAGAGCTGAAGTCCCTCTCCTCGACCATGGCGTCGATCGAGGCCGTCCTGGACCTGGATGCGCTGAGGGCGGACATCGCCGCGCTCGAGGAGCAGGCGGCAGCACCCTCCCTCTGGGACGACCCGGAGGCGGCACAGAAGATCACCAGCAAGCTTTCGCACCTCCAGGCCGAGGTCCGCAAGACCGAGGCCCTCCGCGGCCGGATCGACGATCTCGAAGTCCTCTTCGAGCTCGCGCAGGACGAGGGCGACCCCGACGCCCTGGCCGAGGCGGAGTCGGAGCTGGAGTCCGTCCGCAAGGCGTTGGACGAGATGGAGGTCCGTACCCTCCTGTCCGGCGAGTACGACTCCCGCGAGGCCCTGGTCAACATCAGGGCCGAGGCCGGTGGCGTGGACGCGGCCGACTTCGCCGAGAAGCTCCAGCGCATGTACCTGCGCTGGGCCGAGCAGCGCGGTTACAAGACCGAGGTCTACGAGACGTCGTACGCGGAGGAGGCCGGCATCAAGTCGACCACCTTCGCCGTCCAGGCCCCGTACGCCTACGGCACGCTCTCCGTCGAGCAGGGCACGCACCGGCTCGTCCGGATCTCGCCCTTCGACAACCAGGGCCGCCGCCAGACGTCCTTCGCGGGCGTCGAGGTGCTGCCGGTGGTCGAGCAGACCGATCACATCGAGATCGACGAGTCCGAGCTGCGCGTGGACGTGTACCGCTCCTCGGGCCCCGGCGGCCAGGGCGTCAACACCACGGACTCCGCGGTCCGTCTGACCCACCTCCCGACCGGGATCGTCGTCTCCTGCCAGAACGAGCGCTCGCAGATCCAGAACAAGGCGTCCGCGATGAACGTCCTCCAGGCGAAGCTCCTCGAACGCCGCCGCCAGGAGGAGCAGGCCAAGATGGACGCCCTCAAGGGCGACGGCGGCAATTCCTGGGGCAACCAGATGCGGTCGTACGTCCTGCACCCGTACCAGATGGTCAAGGACCTGCGTACGGAGTTCGAGATGGGCAACCCGGAGGCGGTCTTCAACGGCGAGATCGACGGCTTCCTCGAAGCGGGCATCCGCTGGCGCAAGCAGCGCGAGAAGTAGCCGGACGGGCCCCGGCGGCCCGTGTCCGAGCGGTTCACGGCGGTGCCGGAATCCCCACGGGGGTTCCGGCACCGCCGTTCTCGTCGGGCCCGGACACGGGGCCGCTCCCGGAGGGGAGTTGGGGTTCCGGGTGCGGAGGCGTCGTGGCGAGTGCGTCACAGTCGTGATGCTGAATGAAGCTCAACTGCGGGCAAAACGGTGCAGATTGCACGGAACGGCCTTGACGTAGTCCTTAACTCTGGACAGGGTGCTAGGGCAGCATGCGTATGTCTGGGACGGGTGTGAACGGGGGCGGGCGGCATGGCCACGGCTCGACGTGGGCCGGCGTTCGGAGCAAACCCCGCCGAGCCATCGCCCCGCATATGGCTGCTCCACTGACGAGAACAGCTACTGGGGGTAGCAGCACATGACGAAGAAGACGCGAGTCCGCGTCGCGCGGATCGCCGCAGGTGCGGTAATCGCCGCGGGTGCCTCGCTCACCGCCGCCGGCGCGGCGTCGGCGGTCGGCATCGGCGTCGACCTCGGTGTCATGTCCACCAAGGCCGAGGTCGACGAGGGCGGTCTGGGCATCGACGCCGACATCAAGTCTCCCGACGGCGAGTCCGACGGCGGCGAGTCCGACAGCGGGGGCGGTGTCGACGCCGGTACGGACGCGGGCACGGATGCCGGTACGGACGCAGGCACCGACGCCGGGACCAACGGCAACAACGGCGGCAACGGCAACAACGGCGGCAATGCCGATGGTG
>NZ_JBSFFY010000004.1:0-211339 GCF_053596315.1 Streptomyces sp. NPDC001732 | reverse complement strand
CCGGCAACGCTGACGGCGGTAACGCCGATGGTGGCAATGCCGACGGTGGCAACGCCGATGGTGGCAACGCTGACGGCGGTAACGCCGATGGTGGCAATGCCGACGGTGGCAACGCCGATGGTGGCAACGCTGACGGCGGTAACGCCGATGGTGGCAACGGCAACAACGGTGGCAACGCCAACGGTGGCCACCAGTCTGGCGGCAATGGCAACAACGGCGGCAACGGCAACAACGGCGGCAACACCGATGGCGGCAACGCCAATGGTGGCGGCGACACCGACGGGGGCGGCGACAACGGCGGCACCTCCGGCAACGGTGGCACCACCGGTAGCGGTTCCTCCGGCTCCACCACCGGTGGCGACGGCTGCACCGTCGACCTCGACGGCGCGACGTGCGAGGACAACACCACCCCCGACTCGGTCGGCAACCAGCCGGTCGAGCAGGGCAAGGGCAAGGACGAGCTCGCCGAGACCGGTGCGGCCGAGACCACGTTCCTGCTGGTCGGCGCCGCGACGATGATTGCCGGAGGCATCGGCTTCCGCATCCTGCCGCGCCTGGTGAACGGCCGCGCGGCCGTCTAAGGGCACGTAGCGGTACGGACACGCACACAGGAGGGGCCCGGGAAGCGATCGGCTTCCCGGGCCCCTCCGTGCACCCGTACACACCCTCGCGGCGGCGCCCGCCCACCCCGGAGCGGGGCGGGGTCCGGCCCGCGCGCAGGGCCTCTCTACGCCGTCTGGTGCGCCAGCAGCGCCACCGCGCCGAGCAGCACCACCAGCAGGGCCACCAGCATCGCCGGATTCAGCCCGGCGAACATTCCCTGTCCGTGCTCCTGCTGCAACCGCTCGCGATTCGCCCGGCACACGGGGCAGCGGCCCTCGCTCACGGGTGCCGCGCAGCTCGCGCACACCAGTCGGTCATAGGTCATGCGCTTTCCTCCTCCCGCGCGGCGGAGCCGCACATGCCTTCTCTCCGCACAACGCTCACGGAAACGCAACCGTTCCCTCTACCACTGTGCCAGCTCACACGGATTTCGGCGCGGCCCGCCGGACATCGCCCGTTCCGTAGTACTTTCGGCACCGCTTCCGGCCGGTACCGATCCGGTACAAATCACCCGTCCTCGGACGCTCGCCTGTATGCCCCGGTCCGGTTCGCGTATGGTCACGCACACCTACTCCCGGCCGACCGTGGTGCATCCGTGATCCGATTCGACAACGTCTCCAAGACCTACCCGAAGCAGAGCCGTCCCGCTCTACGGGATGTGTCTCTCGATATCGAGAAGGGCGAGTTCGTCTTCCTGGTGGGCTCATCCGGCTCCGGCAAGTCCACCTTCATGCGGCTCATCCTCCGTGAGGAACGCGCCAGTCAGGGCATGGTCCATGTCCTGGGCAAGGACCTCTCGCGCCTGTCCAACTGGAAGGTGCCGCACATGCGCCGCCAGTTGGGCACGGTGTTCCAGGACTTCAGACTCCTGCCCAACAAGACCGTCGCGGAGAACGTGGCGTTCGCACAGGAGGTCATCGGCAAGCCGCGCGGCGAGATCCGCAAGGCCGTGCCCCAGGTCCTCGACCTGGTCGGCCTCGGCGGCAAGGAGGACCGGATGCCCGGCGAGCTCTCCGGCGGTGAGCAGCAGCGCGTGGCGATCGCGCGGGCGTTCGTGAACCGCCCCATGCTGCTGATCGCGGACGAGCCGACCGGCAACCTCGACCCGCAGACCTCCGTCGGCATCATGAAGCTGCTGGACCGGATCAACCGGACCGGCACCACCGTGATCATGGCGACCCACGACCAGAACATCGTCGACCAGATGCGCAAGCGCGTCATCGAGCTGGAGCAGGGCCGTCTCGTACGCGACCAGGCCCGCGGCGTCTACGGCTACCAGCACTGAGCATCGAGCACTGAAAGGACGCCATGCGCGCCCAGTTCGTCCTGTCGGAGATCGGCGTCGGCCTCCGTCGCAACCTCACGATGACCTTCGCCGTCGTCGTCTCCGTCGCCCTCTCGCTCGCCCTGTTCGGCGGCGCGCTGCTCATGCGCGAGCAGGTCAGCACGATGAAGGACTACTGGTACGACAAGGTCAACGTCTCGATCTTCCTCTGCAGCAAGAGCGATGTGACCTCGACGCCCAAGTGCGCGTCCGGGGCCGTCACCGCCCAGCAGAAGAAGGACATCAAGGCCGATCTCGACAAGATGGACGCCGTCGAGAAGGTCACCTACGAGTCGGCCGACGAGGCGTACAAGCACTACCAGGACCAGTTCGGCGACTCGCCCATGGCGAGCAACATCACGCCGGACCAGATGCAGGAGTCGTTCCGGGTCAAGCTCCACGACCCGAAGAAGTACAAGGTCGTCGCCACCGCCTTCGCCGGCCGTGACGGAGTGCAGTCCGTCCAGGACCAGAGAAGCATCCTGGACAACCTCTTCGGGCTGATGAACGGCATGAACGTGGCCGCCCTCTTCGTGATGGCGCTGATGCTGGTCATCGCGTTGATGCTGATCGTGAACACCGTCCGGGTGTCCGCGTTCAGCCGACGGCGCGAGACGGGCATCATGCGGCTCGTCGGGGCCTCCGGCTTCTACATCCAGATGCCGTTCATCATGGAGGCCGCGTTCGCCGGTCTCATCGGCGGCGTGCTGGCCTGCGTGATGCTGGTGGCCGGCCGGTACTTCCTGATCGACGGCGGCCTGGCGCTCCAGAGCAAGCTGAACCTGATCGACTTCATCGGCTGGGACGCGGTGTTCACCAAGCTGCCCCTGGTCCTGGCAATCGGCCTGCTGATGCCCGCCGTTGCCGCGCTCTTCGCGCTCCGCAAGTACCTCAAGGTGTGACATGCGCCCCCTGTGATGCATGGCCGACCGGCCGTGCGGCCAGGGGGCGTTGTCCTAGACTCGGCGACATGTCGGACCCCGCGCAGTGTTCCGGGCCCCGCGGTGTACGCCGCGGGGCGGCCCTGACATTGGTCTTCGCGAGCGTGCTGGCCACCGGGGCGGCCACCGGCTCGCTGCCGCGCGGCCCCAAGTCCTCGGAGATCGCCACTCGTTCCGTCGCTGCCGTCACCTCCGTCGTCGACGACGACGAGGTGGCCTCGGCCGCGGCCAGGGCCGCGGCCGAGGGCAAGTCCGGCAAGGAGGCGGCCGAGGAGGTCGTCAGCCGCAGCGGCGACCGCTGGGGCGCGGTCTACGACGAGCGGCAGTACGAGGAGTTCGAGCAGGCCCTGGACGGTGCGTACACCGGTGTCGGACTCTCCGCGAGACGCTCCGCCGCCGGCCGGGTCGAGGTGGCCCGGGTGCAGCCCGGCGGCCCCGCCGACCTGGCCGGCATCGAGTCCGGCGACCTGCTGCGCACGATCGACGGCCACCGCGTCGACAGACGTCCCGTCGCCGAGGTCGTCGCCCTGCTGCGTGGGGACCGCACGGAGGCCGCCGCGGGCAGCACCGTCGTCCTGGGCATCGAACGCGGCACCGCCCTGCGGACCGAGACGCTGCGCCGGGCCAGGCTCAGCACCGAGCCCGTCACCGTGCGCCGGATCGGTCCGGAGGGCTCCGGGCCCTCCTCCGCCGTGATGATCGAGGTCGACGCGTTCACCAGGGGCTCGGGCAGCCGGGTCCGCGACGCGGTCCGGGAGGCCCCCACGGGCGCCGGGGTCCTCCTCGACCTGCGCGGCAACTCCGGCGGCCTGGTCACCGAGGCCGTCACCGCCGCCTCGGCCTTCCTGGACGGCGGCCTGGTCGCCACGTACGACGTGCGCGGCGAGCAGCGCGCCCTCTACGCGCAGCCGGGCGGCGACACGGGCCGGCCCCTCGTCGTCCTCGTCGACGGCGGGACGATGAGCGCCGCCGAGCTCCTCACCGGCGCCCTCCAGGACCGGGGCCGCGCAGTCACCGTCGGGTCGCGCACCTTCGGCAAGGGCTCGGTCCAGATGCCCAGCAAGCTCCCGGACGGTTCGGTCGCCGAGCTGACCGTCGGCCACTACCGCACTCCGGCGGGGCGCAGCGTGGAGGAACGCGGCATAACCCCGGACCTCACGGTCGACTCCCGGGCCGAGCAGCGGGCCGAGACGGTATTGAGTGGCCTCGGGGGCGGGTCGTAGTGCGAAAATGGCCGCACTATGGCTAAGGAAAAGGACACGGGGCGCAAGCTCATCGCGCAGAACAAGAAGGCGCGGCACGACTACCACATCCTCGACACCTACGAGTGCGGCCTCGTGCTCATGGGCACCGAGGTCAAGTCGCTGCGGCTGGGCCGGGCCTCCCTGGTGGACGGCTTCGTCCAGATCGACGGCGGCGAGGCGTGGCTGCACAACATCCACGTCCCCGAGTACGTGCAGGGGACCTGGACCAACCACTCCGCCAAGCGGAAGCGCAAGCTGCTGATGCACCGGGCCGAGATCGACAAGCTGGAGTCGAAGGCGAGCGAGACGGGTCACACGATCGTGCCGCTCGCGCTGTACTTCAGGGGCAGCCGGGTCAAGGTCGAGATCGCGCTCGCCAAGGGCAAGAAGGAGTACGACAAGCGGCAGACCCTGCGCGAGAAGCAGGACCTGCGCGAGACCAACCGCGCGATCTCGGCGGCCCGCCGCCGCCAGCGCAGCGCCTGAGGCCCCCGGGGAACGGCTCCCGCCCGGCTTCCGACCGGCTCCCGCCGGGCCCGGCGGGAATGGGCTGGCATCGTCGCGCGTTGGTCACGTACGATGGCAACGCACCTCACAGAAGGTGCACGCATTGAAAACACAACATGGGGATGATCGGTTTCGACAGCGGATGTCGAAGCAGGGGAAGCGTGTCGAGGAAGCGGCAATGATCTCGTAAACCATATGTCGCAACCAATAATCGCCAACACCAAGCGCGATTCCTTCGCCCTCGCTGCCTAAGTAGCGACTTGCGAAGTGTCAGCCCGGGGGTGATCCCGACCCGGATCCTGGCATCATCAAGGGATCTAAACTTCTAGACCCGGTCACGGGGCCTGGAAGGAAATCAAACAGTGACTGAGCCCGTCGGAGACTTGTTCGCGTGATCTCCGGGGCCGAGAAAATCGCAGCGAACTGCACACGGAGAAGCCCTGGTTCCGCACCGTTGGACGCGGGTTCGATTCCCGCCATCTCCACAATTCCCATGTGAACCTCTGCCCCGCGAGACCCCTCGCGGGGCAGAGGCTTTTTCGTTCCCGACGGGCGGCCGTCCGCCGGAATCACGGCGTGAGCAGGTTCTTCACCGCGGACGGGCCGCCGAACTCCGACGCGACCGCGTCCATGACGATCTCGTCGCAGACCTGGCCGAGCCAGTACCCGGCCCGGCGCAGCGTCCCGGCCTTCTGGAACCCCGCCTTCACGTAGGCGTTGATCCCCGCGACGTTGGGGGCGAGGACCTTGAGCCACACCATGCGCAGGTTCGTCACGTGGAAGGCGTAATCGAGCGTGAGCCGGGTGGCCTCGCGGCCCAGCCCCCGCCCGCGTGCCTCGGGGGCGAGCATGATGACGAACTCGGCCGTCCGCACCCCGTGGTCCGGGAGCAGCGTGCTCACCCCGGCCGGCACCGGGCTGCCGCCCGTCAGGTCGTAGACCGTGAACCGGATGTTCCCGCCGCGCAATTGGTGCGCCATGCCCTCGGTCCGGGCCTCCAGCGACTCCGGCCCCTGCCGGCCGTAGCCGACCAGGAGCGAGGGGTCCTGTTCCCACCGCCAGTACGTCTCTACGAGGTCGGACCGGTAGGGCCCGAGGGCGCAGGTGTCGGTACCGATCCAGAGAATCGGGTCAGGGTTGGTGATGGGGGTCTCCGATCGTGAGGACGGGTGTGTACGCCCGTGTCGATTCGGGCTCCGCGACTGCGGTCCCGTCCCAAGTCTGTACCCAGGCGTGCAGGCGCACCGGGTCGGCGGCGACACCGTGGCACCAGGTGACGGCGAGCCGTCGGGCAGCGAGGAGGAGGACCGCCGCAGCGGACTCCTCCAGGCAGGCCGTACGCCCCGGGGAACGCCACCCGGCCCGGCGCACGGCTTCGACGGCCCGGGCGGCCTGGGCGGGGGCGGCGGGGCGGAGGCAGGCTGACGCGGCCCACCGCACGGTGGCGGTGAGGCGGTGCATGGTGGTCGGCGCCGGGCCTGCTCGTTTGATGGCGAACACCATGGCCAGGGCCCACGAGGCGGTGGCGGAAGGGCCCTGGGGCGGCCGGACGAGGCCAGCGAGGTGCTCGGAGCTGCCCCAGCTTGCTTCGGGCGCGGGTGCGTCCACGGGGAGTCTCCACGGTTTTGCCACCGGCGTGGGGGCCAGGAGCCCAGCGGCAAGGAGCCGACGTACGGCATTGGGCGGTATCGGGTCCAACCGCCCGGTGGCGGCTGCTGCCCGCCACCAGGCTCCGGCTTCGGGGAGCAGGCAGTGGACGCGGCCGGTGCGGTAGTCGATCAGGACCAGGACGTGTCCGAAGTCCACGGCACGGACGTGGTCGGGTGCGGTGGCGTGAGAAGGGGAGTCGGTCACGGAGCGCTCCGTGCGGACGAGGAGGCCCAGGCCCGGGCAGGTTCCCGGTGGTGCGCGACGAGCCACGCCTCAGCGGTCAGCACCTGTTCGATCACGGCGAGCGGCATGGGGATTCCTGCGGCGGCCCGGCGCAGATGGCTCCTCAGGCGTCGGGGTTCGATGAGCCCGAGCCCGGCGAGGTGACCGTCGGCCAGCGCCGAGAGATCACCCAGGTTGGTTCGCATCCCCGCGTAGTGGTCGGCGTCGAAGCCGCCCTTCGTGGTGCGGGCGGCCACTTCGGGCGGCAGCAGATCCCCGACGGCACGGACCAGGAGCGGCTTGTACGCGTGGACGGCCGGTCGGCGTTCCAGCGGGTTGGTGAGCACCGCGTTCACCACGGCTGGATCCAGAAAGGGATTGTGGAGGTCGATGCCGAAGTTCGCCGCGAGCTCCGCGTCGGCCACCGCCGTACGAGCCACCTCCCGGATCTCGTCCACGAGGCTCCGTACGGATGCGTCGAGCCCGGTCAGCGGATCGGGGCGCTCGGCTGCCTGTCGGGCGGCATCGGCGACGTACTCGACGGCGGCTGGTTCAGCCCAGTCGGGCAGGGGCAGCGGCGAGAACCAGCGCACGTTGCCTCGATTGTCGATGCCCTCCCGCCCAGCCAGCTGCCCGGCGAGGTCGAAGAGGGCTTTCCGGCGGGGCGTACACGCCATGGCGGTGGCATCCCGCAGGAGAGATGTCACGGAGGTGCGACGCAGCCGTGCCCAGCCGAAGACTTCGCTCGACACCCGCCGGAGATGCCGATGACGAATGAGGTCGGCGAGGTGCGCCGGAGGTTGGAAGAGGACGCTGTCCCCACCGTCGCCGGTCAGATGGGTCCGGGTACCGAGGTGGTCGCGCATCCACCGGAACTGTCCCTGCAGCCTGGCCTGGGTCAGGGTCGACGGGGCGGGTTCGTCGGTGGGCGGCACAGCGGCGATGAGGGTATAGGGCAGGTGCCGGGCACTCAGGGGGAGCAGGTGGTGCGCGATCCGGCCGTCGGACGCGGCAACGGTCAGCCGGGCGTGGCGGAGGTCGGCTCCGTCCCGGTTGTCCTTGGGATGGACAGTGATGGCGTTCAGTCGGTGCGGGGCAGGCAGAGCATCTGCGGCGAGGACGGCGACAGCGGTGGAGTCCAGGCCGCCGGAAAGGTCGCTGGAAAGCGTCGGGTCGGCCTCGGCCCGTAACGCGACAGCTTTCGTGAGGGTGTGCCGCAGGTGCCGGTGGGCAAGACGGGGCACCTCGGGATCGGGTCGCCACAGGTTGATGCTGCGGGGAGCAGTGCCGATGCGTGGCAGTTCCGTACGGCAGCCCGGTGCCACCTGCTCCACGTCGGTGAAGAAGCTGCGCCCAGCAGCCGACGTCGGTACCGAGGGAGTCAAGATCGCACAGGCAAGCCGCTGCACGTCCGGGGTGGAACCGATGAGGGACGCGAGCAGCCGGGCAGAGGTGGACCATGCCCAGCCCGACCGCCAGGGCACGGAGTACAAGGGGAAGGCCGATGCCGGGTCGGTGTACAGCACCACCTTGTCGGCGTCCTCCTCGACAACCGCGTAGGCACCCGGCCAGCGCCACGTCGCGTCGGTGGGGACGGGCCGATCGGTCAGGGCGGACACCTGCGCGTCGGTGGCTCCGCACCAGCCGAGAAGCAGCACTCGACGGGCGCCTCCGCCGGTGGTCAGCGTACGGATGGGGGTAGTGCCGAGTCGCCACGTGGATGACACCGGGGCGATCGGCTCTGCGCCGAGAGGCAAAGGACTTGGGTCCTCTGTTGTGCTGAAGCCGCCGAGGGCCACGGAACTCCTCCAGAGGTGGGTGGGACAGGTGGGGCGGGCCGGACATGCCCGGCCCGCACCCCTCTGCCGGTCGGACCGGTCAGCAGTTGTAGGCGCGGCGCTTGTCCTCGCTGTGGCCACCGCCCTGGCCCTCGGTCAGCACGGCAGCGTCGCCGATCTCGACCAGAGGGGTTTCCTCCTCATCGGTCTCGGTGGGCTTGCTCCGGGCGTTCTCGGTGGTGATCAGCTTGCGCATCGGCTCTTCTCCTTCTTCGGAGGGCAATGACCTGGACGGGTTCCGGCTGCCTCGGCTGCAATTCCTCACCGCAACTGGCTGTGCCGCTGAACGTGGGAGGCGTACCGCATCAGGTGGTGGACCGCCTTGCCCAGGAGGCGGAGCATGGCGGCCGGGTCGCCGTCCTGGTCGCGGAGCAGACCGCGTGCGTGTTCCACGGTGGCGGTGGCGATGCCCCGGGCCCGGGAGTCGGCCAGGCCCTTCGCGTATTCCTCTGCCGGGTCGACAAGCAGCCCGATGTGGGAGCGGAGCCGTTTGCGAACCTCGTCGGCGGCCGGTCCGGCCGGTCGGCCCTGAGCGAGCGCGAGTGCCAGGTCCGCGTCCCGGACCATGTCGGTCGGGGACGCCCCGGGTACGGCGCTCACCGCGCGGCGCTTTCGTCGTCGCGCCTGCGGTGCTCGGCGCCTTCGCCCTCGCCCGGCAGCGGCCCGGTGCGGGCGAGGAAAGCGTCCCAACCGTGCTGGGCCCGGGCGAGGAGCTCGGTGGACGGATGGCTGCCGGGCAAGTTCGAGTCGGGGGCTTGGGCGAGAGGCGGGCCGCTCTCTGGACGATCAGTCATCGAGGTCTCCGGTGGCTGGATGTGGTGGACGGCCGCCGCAGGGCCCGCCGGGGGACGGCAAGCCCGGAAGCGACACAAAGGAACCGCGCGGACGGGAGGCGGGAGGCACGAGACGGATCAGGTTTCCCCAGCCCTGAGCGGCTGTGATCAGTGAACCCTCGAACCACTGCCAGGAGTACCGTGTTGGCTACTCACAGTGGTTTATGCGGTTTATCGTTCGGAGGGGGCGTCATGGCATCTGTACGTGAACCCAACGCGGCGTTGGCCCGTGCCATCGCCGAAGCGGGCATGACCAATGAGGCGTTGGCCCATGCCGTGCGACGCGTGGCAGTGGAGAACGGTGAAACCATCCAGACGAACAAGTCCACCGTGACCCACTGGGTTCGCTACGGTGTGCAGCCGTCCGGTTGTGCCGGACGGTACTTGGTCGAAGCGCTCTCGCGTCGCCTGGGGCGCATCGTCACCCTCGGAGAGATCGGGCTGCCCGAACCCACACGCGATCCGCTGGATTGGCATACGGATACGCTGAGCGCCTTGGCTGCTCTCGGGAGGACCGACACCGTGGACATGGACCGCAGGCAGGCACTGGGGAACGCGGCCTATTCGCTCGCCGCCCTCGTCCTGCCCGCCGATGCCTGGTGGGCGCGCATGGCCGATCGGGGCAGCGGACGACGGACCTCGGGGCGCTCCGTCGGTCCGGGTGACCTCCGGGCCGCTCGCGACATGGCGACCCTGTTATCAGCCATGGACCAGCGACACGGCGGGGGTCACGCCCGTACGGCTGTGGTCCGTTACCTCACCACCGAAGTTGCCGGCTACCTCAACGGCACCTTCGCCGACGACGGCGTACGGCGTGGCATGTTCTCCACCGCGGCGGAACTCGCTTACCTCTCGGGGTGGATGGCATTCGACAACGGTGAACACCCCACTGCCCAACGACACTTCACTGTCGCGGTGAAGCTCGCTGCCGAGGCCGATGACGCCCCCATGGCCGCACACGTGATCAGAGCGATGGCGCACCAGGCGAACGACCTCGGCCACCCCAAGTCGGCTCTGGACCTTGCTGCCGCGTCCATCGACGGCAGGCGGTACACAGAGGCCAGCCCGCGTGAGCGTGCCCTCCTCGGAGTCGTCCACGCTCGTGCTCTCGCCTCCACGGGCGCAAACCGAACTGCTGTGCAGGCCTTGCTCCGAGCTGAGGACGACCTCTCCGCCGCAGCGCAGGGGGACGACGAGCCGAGCCGCGTGTTCTTCTTCCAGGAAGCCTCTCTTGCCCATGAGACCGCGCTGGCGCTTCGGGACACAGGAGATCTGGCCGGTGCCGAGCAGCAGCTCCGCCGATCCGTCCGCACCCGCAAGGCGGATAAGTTCACCCGAACCCACGCCGTGACCCTCGGCTACCTGGGGGAAATCCAGGCACGTCAGCACCGCACCGAAGAGGCCTGCGCGACATGGTCCGCGTCCTTGGACGCCATGGACGGCGTCCGGTCCGCACGCACCCGCAAGGCTGCCTCCGACATGCGGGCCGCTCTCTCCCCGCTGCACCGACGAGGCATCCGGTCCGTCGCCGCCGTGCACACTCGAGCCACGGCCTACCTGGCCGCCACGGCCTGACAGCGAAAGGAACCTGATGGCAGAGAAGTTCGAGGTCGAGGTTCTGGGCCGTGTCGTCGGAGGTCGTACCGAGCCGACCGACGACTACTGGGGCGGCACCCGCGCGATCATTCGTCTGGACGGCCGCTTCCCATTGGGGGCCACGAAGGGGCTGGAGGAGTTCTCCCATCTGGATGTGGTCTTCCGGTTCCACCTGACCGACCCCGCTGACCTGCCTCTCCATCCCCGTCGGCCCCGGGACAACCCCGACTGGCCCGAGGTCGGCTTCGTCGGGCACCGCAACATGCGCCGCGTCAACCGGCTCGGTGTCTCGCGCTGCCGACTGGTCGGGGTGGACGGGCTGGACCTCCACGTCGAGGATCTCGACGCGGTGGACGGCACCCCGGTTGTCGAAGTGAAGCCCTGGTTCGAGGAGATGGGCCCCCGGGGCGAGGTCCGCCAGCCCCGGTGGGTCAGCGACATGCTCGGTGATTACTACGCCCCCGTCAGGGACTGACTGCCGCGCACCCGGGCCGCCCCGCCGGGTTCGTCATCGGTTCCGGGAGGGCCGTACCCCGATCGCCGTGACGGCCAGTGCCAGGGCCGCCGCGCAGATCGGTACGGCGTAGCCCGGTACGCGGCCGATGTGTTCCACGAACCAGCCGCCGGTCGCCGAGCCCGCCGCGATTCCGCCCAGCAGGGCGGTCACGGCCAGGGTCATGCCCTCGTTCAACTGGCCTTCCGGGGTGAGGCGTTGCACCAGGGTCATGCCGGTGACCATGGTCGGGGCGGTTGCCGCGCCGGCCAGGAGCAGGGCACCGGCGAGGGGGAGCAGGGAATCGGTCGAGGAGGCGGTGAGCAGGGGCAGGGACATCAGCGCAGTCATCCCCGTCAGGCAGACCAGCAGTCGGCGCCGGATGTCCGTGGCCGGGCGCAGGGAGCCGTACAGCAGTCCCGCCACGCACGATCCGGCCGCCTGGAGGGCGAGGATCGCACCTCCGGCGTGGGCGATCGTGACGACCTCCATCGAGCCGAAGACCGCGCCGGTGGCGAGGAAGGCGATGAGCAGGGCCGGCATGCCCGAGGCGCGGAGCGGGGAGCCCGCGGACGTGCGGGGGGACACGGGCGGCTCGGTGGCGCGCTGGGCGGCGAAGATCAGGATGCCGGTCATCAGCAGGATCGCCCCGACGAGCGTTCCGGCCTCCGGGAAGAGCGTCGCGCACAGCAGGGCGGCCAGGGCCGGGCCGAGCATGAAGCAGAGCTCGTCCACGGCCTGTTCGAAGGAGTTCGCGGTGTGCAGGGTGGCCGGGTCGCCCCGGTGCAGATGGGCCCAGCGGGCCCGGGACATCCCGCCGGTGTTGGGGGTCGTGGCGGTCGCGGCGTAGGAGGCGAAGAGGGTCCAGGACGGGGCCCCGTAGTGCACGCAGAGCAGCAGGGCCAGCGAGCCGAGTGCGGCGATCGCGGTGGCGGGCACCGCGACCCGGGCCTGTCCGTACCGGTCGACGAGCCGGGCCGTCCACGGGGCGACCACCGCCGTGGCGGCGAGGCCGGTCGCGGTGACGGCGCCGGCCAGGGCGTACGAGCCCCGCGAACCGGCGATCATGATGACCGCGCTGACGCTGAACATCCCCATGGGCAGCCGGGCGAGGAGGTTGCCCGCGGTGAAGGCGCGGGCGCCCGGGGTGGCGAGCAGCCTGCGGTACGGGTTGGTGGAGGCCCGCCGGGCGGGGGCGGCGGCGCGCGGGGCGATGACCAGCAGGTCACCGGAGAGGGCGAGCACGGGATCGGTGGCGGGGTTTCTCTCGTACGGCATGCTTCAACCCTCGGGGCGCGTGGTGTACGGGGTCCAACACCTTCTCCGCACCGATTGACGCACCTGTGTTGTAAATTCTGGTGTGACCTCCTCCGCCGCCGGTCCGGGCTTCCGGACGCACACCGATCCCCGGCTGCTCCGCGCGTTCGTCGCGGTCGCCGAGGAGCTGCACTTCACCCGGGCCGCCGCCCGGCTCTACATCGCCCAGCAGGCACTGAGCCGGGACATCCGCCGACTGGAGCGCGAGCTGGACACGGAGCTGTTCGTACGGACCACCCGGCAGGTCGCCCTCTCCGCCGACGGCGAACGGCTCCTGCCCCACGCGCGACGGGTGCTGGAGGCCCACGCCGATCTCGCGGCGGCCTTCGCCGACCCGGCCGCCCGGCCGCTCTTCGTGGACCTCAACACCGACGGCATGACGGCCGCCCGGGTGCTCGCCCGCGCCCGGGAACTGGCCCCGGAGTGCGAGCTGATGGCGCGCTTCGAGAGCGGGCTGACCTGGGCGGCGGGCGAGATCCTCGCCGGGCGGCTCGACATCTCCTTCGGTCGCGCCGCCGGGCTCGCCCCGGCGGTGCGGGCCCGGCTCGGCATGCAGCCGGTGCGGTACGAGCCGATGGCCGTCATGCTCTCCGCCGACCACCCCCTCGCCGGACGGGAGACCGTGGAGCCGGGCGAACTGGCCGGGGAGACGGTGTACGCGGGCGCGGGCAACCCGCGCACCGAGGAATGGACGGACCTCGCCCGGTTGCTCTTCGCGGAGTGGGGCATCGAACTGGCGCCCCCCGCCCCGCTCGCCGTGGGCGTCGCCGAGTTCCAGCGGGTCACGGCCAAGGCCCGGAACCCGGTGCTGGTCGTCGTCGACTTTCCTCCGATGCCGGACACCGTGGTGCGCCCGCTGGCCCGGCCGGTGCCGCTCTCGCCGCTGCTGCTGATCTGGCGCAAGGGGCTCAGCCACCCCGGCCTCGACGCGCTGCGCGAGGCCGCGGTCCGGCTGGGGGCCGAGGAGGGCTGGATGACCCGGCCGGAGGGAAGCTGGCTTCCCGAGGCCGACGCGCTCCTCATGGCGGGGGCCGCCGGCTGACGGTGCCCGGTTCGGTGGTGGGGGGCGGCTGGTGGTGTTCGGTGGGTGGGTGCGGGTGAGGGGGCGGTGTCCCGGTCCGGTGGGCGGGTGCGGGTGTGAGGGTCGGCGCGGCGGTCGGGGGCGTACGCCGGTACGCGTCCGGCGCGCCCCTGCCCGGCCGCACGGGGGCGAGCGTGGCCGTTCGATGTCATGTGACGTAACAAGCGGGAAATACGGGTGAACCAGAGCCGTCACGCGTCGTTGGCAGGCTCGCGGATCGGCATCATCGGGCAGCAGCGGGACGAGAGCCGGGAAGACCACATGCACGAGGACGAGCAGTACGGGGACGAGCGGCGCGGGGGCGGGCTGCGCCGGGACGAGCGGGGCGGCCCCCTCATGGGCTTCACCGTCGGGGTCACCGCCGCACGGCGCGCGGAGGAGTTCGGCGCGCTGCTGGAACGGCGGGGCGCCAGGGTCCTGCACGCGCCGGCCCTGCGGACCGTACCGCTCGCCGACGACACCGAACTCCTCGCGGCCACCCGCGGAATCGTCGACTCCGCCCCCGACACCGTCGTCGCCACCACCGCGGTCGGCTTCCGGGGCTGGATCGAGGCCGCCGAGGGCTGGGGCCTCGGCGACCGGCTGACGTCGGTGCTGCGCGGCGTCGAGCTGCTGGCCCGCGGCCCCAAGGCCAAGGGCGCCGTCCGGGCCGCCGGGCTGACCGAGACGTGGTCGCCCGCCTCCGAGTCCATGGCCGAGGTGCTGGACCGGCTCCTGGCCGAGGGTGTGGCGGGCCGCCGCATCGCCGTTCAGCTGCACGGCGAACCCATCCCCGGCTTCGTCGAGGCGCTCCGCGACGCGGGTGCCGAGGTGGTCGCCGTACCCGTCTACCGCTGGGAGGACCCCGAGGACATCGCCCCGCTCGACCGGCTGCTCGACACCACCCTGGCCCGGGGCCTGGACGCCCTCACCTTCACCAGCGCCCCGGCCGCCACCGCGCTGCTCCGCCGGGCCGAGAAGCGCGGGCTGCTCCCCGAACTCCTGGGCGCCCTGCGGGACGACGTCCTCGTGGCCTGCGTCGGACCCGTCACCGCCCTGCCGCTGCGGGCCCGAGGCATCGACACCGTCCAGCCCGAACGTTTCCGACTCGCCCCGCTCGTCCAGTTGCTGTGCCGTGAACTCCCCGCAGGGGCAAGCGTGTTGCCGGTGGTCGGGCACCAGGTCGAGGTCCGGGGGCACGCGGTGCTCGTGGACGGCGTGCCGCGTCCGGTGCCGCCCGCCGGAATGTCGCTGCTGCACGCCCTGGCCCGCCGCCCCGGCTGGGTGGTCTCCCGCGCCGACCTGCTGCGCGCCCTGCCCGGCGGCAGCACGGACGAGCACGCGGTGGAGACGGCCGTGGCGCGGCTGCGCACGGCGCTGGGCGTGCCCCACCTCGTCCAGACGGTCGTCAAGCGCGGCTACCGGCTGGCGCTGGACACACCGGGGGACGGGCCGGGCGGCGCCCCCGCCGCCACCGGCCCCGTCCGTTAGAACGTCTGCGGGAAAGCCCGTTGTCAGTCCCGCCTGTTAGAACCGAAAGGGACAGGGGGACGACGGCTCGGGAGGTCTTGTGGGTACGTGGGGCACGGGGAATTTCGACAGCGACACGGCAGCGGACCATCTGTCGGCCGTCACCGGACGGCTCGTCGCGCGGATCGAGGAGGCGATGGCGGGCGACCCGGTCGGTCTGGAGCCCGACGAGTACGACGGCGTCACGGTGCCGTGCGACATCGAGCTGCTGTGCCTGATCGCGGAGCAGGGGCACGTCGGTTCGGCGGTGCCGGGCGCGGCGGTGGTCGCTGGCTGGCGGAAGACGTTCATGGACGTGTGGGAGCGGACCATCGACGAGCTGGGGCCCAAGCCGGAGTACAAAAAGGGCAGACGCGCGGAGCTGATCCGCACCTTCGACCGGCTGGCGGTCTTGGCGGAGCAGAAGTAACCGGGAGGCGGGGCGGGTACGCGACCGGGCCGGAGCGGAAGCAGCCGGGGGAGCGGAGCAGAAGAGTCCGGGGCCGAAGCGGGCGGGGAGGGGGCGCGGGACGGGTACGCGGCCGGACGCGCCGGGATAGCGTGCGGGGATGACTTCTGACGTCCACCGGCTCGACGCGGAGATACGGCTCCGCCCCACCGTCCCGTCCGACGCGGCCTCCCTCGCCCTCGCGCTGGCCCGCAGCCGCGCGTACATGCAGCCCTGGGAACCCATCAGGCCCGACGCCTTCTACACCGAGCAGGGGCAGCGGGAACGGCTGGCCACCCTGTTCGCGGACCGTGATGCGGGCCGGGCGATGCCATGGGTGCTCGCCGACGAACAGGACCGTGCGGTGGGCGGGTTCAACCTCTCCGGCATCGTGCTCGGCCCCGTCCACAGCGGCATTCTCGGCTACTGGGTCGACGTCGAGTACGCGGGCCGGGGCCTGGCCACGGCCGCCGTTCGACGGATCTGCGAGGTGGCCCGGGACGAGCTGGGCCTGCACCGGATCGAGGCGGGCACGGTGCTCGACAACGTCGCGTCGCAGCGGGTGCTCGCCAAGTGCGGCTTCGAGGAGTACGGCCTGGCCCCGGACTTCCTGTACATCAACGGCCAGTGGCGCGACCACCGGCTGTTCCAGCGCATCCTGCACGACGGCCCGCCGAAGGGCTGGCCGACGGCCGGCAAGGGCTGACCGGCGGCCGACGCGGCGCGGGATCGGTGACCGGCGGGCGCCGTACGGTTCCGTGCACCCGGGCCGTGTCGGTTCCGCGCACCCGGCCACCGCAGGGTCCCGTGCGACGGCCCGTGGGGCGTCAGGGGTTCCGGGTGGGCGGCTTGAGGGGCACTCTGGGGGAGGCCCATCGGAGACCCCGAGGTGGTGACATGCGCATGACGGCGGGTAGGAGTTCGTGCGACTGGCGGTTCGACTCGGGTCGGCCCTGCCTCGACCTGGTGGCGACGGGGATCGGCACCTCCGGCGCCTGTGAGCTGCTCGACGGTGCCGAGCGGCTCGCGGACTGGCTGGTCGCCGCCGGACTCGTACCGAGCGGCACCCGCCTCGATGCCGTGGACGACACCTGGGTGATGCGCTTCCGGCAGCTGAGGGCGGGGGTGGACCGGCTGCTGAGCGCCGAGCTCGGCGGACGCAGGGCCGACGCCGCGCTGGAACGGGTCAACGCGCTCGCCGCCGGGGCGCCACCGGGGCTGCGGGCCGTGCGCGGCAGGAGCGGGGCACTGGTGCGGACGCTGAGCGCCGACCCCGAGTGCGGGGCCCTCCTGGCCGCCGTCGCCCGCGACGCGGTGGAGCTCCTGACCGACCCCGTGGCGCGGGCCGGACTGCGCCGCTGCGAGGCCGACAGCTGCCGCCGCCTCTACCTGGACACCTCGCGCGGACGCCGACGCCGCTGGTGCTCCAGTGAGGTGTGCGGGAACCGGGAGCGGGTGGCCCGGCACCGGCGCAGGGCCGCGGCCGTGGTGGTACCGGCACCGACGGCACCGTGAAACTTCCGGCCGGCACTGGTGGCGACGGCACCCCGAAACCCCCGGCCGATACGGCGGCGGCGCCGCGAGACCTCCGGCCGGTACCGGCACCGACGGCACCGTGAAACCCGGCCCGTACCGGTGGCACGGCGCCGCAAGATCCCGGCCCGGACCGGCGGTGACGGCACGGCGAAACCTCCGCCCGGTGCGTCGGCGCACCTCGCAGGTGCGCGGTGGGCCCCCTTCGCATAGGGTTGACGGCTGCCCAATGCACGTCAGAAGGGGGCCTCGGTGGCCGCGCAGGATGCCGCTGTCGATTCGTTGCGGGACCGGGAAATCGGTGTCGAGCAGGAACATCTCGACCGGGTGTACCACCGCCTCGAGGAGAAGATCCACGAGGCGGAATTTCTCATGAATGACGCCGTCAAGCGGGGCCAGGTCGGCACCCCGGGGGCGCTCGCCGAGCGCGACGCCCAGGTGTTCCGGGCCGGCATCCACCTCAACCGGCTGAACAGCGAGTTCGAGGACTTCCTCTTCGGGAGGATCGACCTGCTGCTCGGCAAGGACGGCGAACGCGGCCCCGACGGCGCCTACACCTCCGTCGAACCCGCCGACGACGCCGTGCGCGACGACAACTCGGCCGACATCGCGGAGACCCTGCACATCGGCCGCATCGGGGTCCTCGACGCCGACTACGCGCCGCTGGTCATCGACTGGCGCGCCCCCGCCGCCGCCCCGTTCTACCGGTCGACGCCGAAGGAACCGGGCCGGGTGGTGCGCCGCCGCGTCATCCGTTCCAAGGGGCGCAGGGTCCTCGGCGTCGAGGACGACCTGATGCGCCCCGAGCTGACCGCGTACCTCGACGGCGACCGGCTCCCCGTCATCGGCGACGGCGCCCTGATGGCGGCGCTCGGCCAGGCCCGCAGCCACACCATGCGGGACATCGTCTCCTCCATCCAGGCCGAGCAGGACCTGGTGATCCGAGCCCCCGCCGCCTCCGTCACCGAGGTCTCCGGCGGTCCCGGCACCGGCAAGACCGCCGTCGCCCTGCACCGGGCCGCGTACCTCCTCTACCAGGACCGCAGGCGGTACGCGGGCGGCATCCTCGTCGTCTCGCCGACCCCGCTCCTGGTCGCGTACACCGAAGGCGTGCTGCCCTCGCTCGGCGAGGAGGGGCAGGTCGCGATCCGCGCGGTCGGCTCGCTCTCCGACGAGGCGGCGGGCGTCGAGGGCGCCACCACCTACGACGAACCCGCCGTCGCCCGGATCAAGGGCTCCTCGCGGATGCTTGCGGTGCTGCGCAAGGCCGCCCGCGGCGCGCTGGAACAGCCCGGCACCCCCCGCGGCCCGAAGAGCAGGGAGAAGGAGCAGGACGGCCAACTGGCCTTCGGGGACGAGGGCGACGGGAGGGCCGGGACGAGCGGGACGGACAGGGCGGACGGGGCCGGCAGCGGCGCCGCCGCCCCGGCCACCCCGACCCGGCTGCGCGTCGTCGCGTTCGGCGCCCGCATCGAGCTGGAGGCCGACGAACTGCGCCGCATCCGGCAGTCCGTCCTCGGCGGTACCGCCCCCGTCAACCTGCTGCGCCCGCGCGCCCGCAGAATGCTCCTGGACGCCCTGTGGAACAAGTCCTCGGGCCGCGGTCGCTACACCGACCCCGAACTCGCCGCCGAACTGCGCTCCTCCTTCGACGAGGACGTGTCCACCGAGACGCCCTTCCTCGACTTCCTGAACGCCTGGTGGCCCGAACTCACCCCGCGCGGGGTGCTCGCCGCGATGGCCGACGAGAAGCGGCTCGGCCGCTGGGCGCGCCGGGTGCTCAACCAGGGCGAGGTGCGGCGCCTCGCCCGCTCCCTGAAGCGGCTCGACAGCGCGGGGAACGGTCCGCTCTCCGTGCACGACGTGGCCCTCCTCGACGAGCTCCAGATGCTGCTCGGCACCCCCGCCCGGCCGAAGAAGCAGAAGCGCGAGCTCGACCCGCTGGACCAGCTCACCGGCCTGGAGGAGCTGATGCCGCAGCGCGAGGAGACCCAGCGCGAGCGGGCCGAGCGGCTGGCGGCGGAGCGCACCGAGTACGCGCACGTCATCGTCGACGAGGCGCAGGACCTCACACCCATGCAGTGGCGCATGGTCGGCCGCCGCGGCCGGCACGCCACCTGGACGATCGTCGGTGACCCGGCGCAGTCCTCCTGGTCCGACCCGGACGAGGCCGCCCTCGCTCGCGACGAGGCGCTCGGCAACCGGCCGCGCCGCCGCTTCACCCTCACGGTCAACTACCGCAACCCGGCGGAGATCGCCGAGCTGGCCGCCAAGGTCCTGGCGCTCGCGATGCCCGGGACGGCGTCACCGGCCGCGGTCCGCTCCACCGGCGTACGGCCGCGCTTCGAGACCGTGCGGGACGGCGACCTGGCCGCCGCGGTGCGCGAGGAGGCCCGGCGGCTGCTCGGCGAGGTGGACGGCACGGTGGGCGTGGTCGTGGCGATGAACCGCCGGGCGCAGGCCCGGGACTGGCTGGCCGAGCTCGGCGAGCGGGTGGTGGCGCTGGGCAGCCTGGAGGCGAAGGGGCTGGAGTACGACGCCACGGTGGTCGTCTCGCCCGCGGAGATCGCCGACGAGTCCCCGGCCGGCCTGCGGGTGCTGTACGTGGCGCTCACCCGGGCGACGCAGCAGCTCACCGTGGTCTCGGGGGAGCGGGACCTGCCCGACGAGGACGGCGTCCCGGACCTGCTGAGGGACTGACCGCCGGGGCTGCCCACCCAGCACCGGTCCCGGGGCGCCCTCCCGGGCCCACGGGAGGGCGCCCCGGAGGGGCGGGCGCACGGGACCGGAGCGCAGGACCGGAGCGCGGGCGGGAAGGTACCGGGAGGCCGCGTGCAGGATTGTTTTTGCAGTCAACCTGCGCTGTGGGAATCACTTCTTCGGGGTCTTTGTTAGCCTGGTGTCGGCACCGGCTCGATCCAAGCCCCCGGGCCCAACCTTCGTCGCTACGAGCGACCACTTGCCGCGAGGCGAGCATGGCGGGTCGGTGCCACTTCGCTCGACAGACAGACCCACGTCACCCTCCGGTGGCGCGGGTCTGTTCTCGTTTACCGGCCCGCCCGCGCCCGCGACCCCGCACCGCTCCCGTGTGGCCGATAACTGTCAGGCCCAAGTGCCCTCGGGCCTTCCACTGGAGCCGTCTTATCTCGTATGGTGGAAAACACTTTCCGAACAGTGGCAGTCATTAACGGCTACCCGCTAGTAGGTGCGACGATCGGAAAGCGTGTCCGAGGCGAGCGCCCCGGTCGCACGGCAATGAAGCTAAGGAAAGCGAAGGACTCGGCCATGGCAACGGCGCCCAGCGTCTCGTACTCGATGACGGTCAGGCTGGAGGTGCCCGCGAGCGGCACCGCGGTCTCCCAGCTCACCACGGCCGTGGAGTCCTCCGGCGGTTCGGTCACCGGCCTCGACGTGACCGCGTCCGGCCACGAGAAGCTGCGTATCGACGTCACCATCGCGGCCACCTCCACCTCGCACGCCGACGAGATCGTCGAGGGGCTGCGCGGCATCGAGGGCGTCGTGCTGGGCAAGGTCTCCGACCGTACGTTCCTGATGCACCTCGGCGGCAAGATCGAGATGGCGTCCAAGCACCCCATCCGCAACCGTGACGACCTCTCGATGATCTACACCCCGGGCGTGGCCCGGGTGTGCATGGCGATCGCCGAGAACCCCGAGGACGCCCGCCGCCTCACCATCAAGCGCAACTCCGTCGCGGTCGTGACGGACGGTTCCGCCGTGCTGGGTCTCGGCAACATCGGCCCGAAGGCCGCCCTCCCCGTGATGGAGGGCAAGGCCGCCCTCTTCAAGCGGTTCGCGGGCATCGACGCCTGGCCGATCTGCCTGGACACCCAGGACAGCGACGCCATCGTCGAGATCGTCAAGGCGATCGCCCCCGGCTTCGCGGGCATCAACCTGGAGGACATCTCCGCCCCCCGCTGCTTCGAGATCGAGGCGCGGCTGCGCGAGGCCCTGGACATCCCCGTCTTCCACGACGACCAGCACGGCACCGCGATCGTCGTCCTGGCCGCGCTGACCAACGCCCTGCGCGTGGTCGGCAAGTCCATCGGTGACGTGCGGGTCGTCATGTCCGGTGCCGGGGCGGCCGGTACGGCCATCCTGAAGCTGCTCCTCGCGGCCGGCGTCAAGCACGCCGTCGTCGCCGACATCCACGGAGTGGTGCACGCCGGCCGCGAGGACCTGGTCTCCGCCGCCGCCGACTCGCCGCTGCGCTGGATCGCCGACAACACCAACCCGGAGTCCGTCACCGGCACCCTCAAGCAGGCCGTCGTCGGCGCCGACGTCTTCATCGGCGTCTCCGCCCCCAACGTGCTGGACGGTGTCGACGTCGCCGCCATGGCCGAGGGTGCGATCGTGTTCGCGCTCGCGAACCCGGACCCCGAGGTGGACCCGGCAATCGCCCGTCAGACGGCGGCAGTTGTCGCCACCGGGCGCTCCGACTTCCCGAACCAGATCAACAACGTGCTGGTCTTCCCGGGCGTCTTCCGCGGTCTGCTGGACGCCCAGTCCAGCACCGTCAACACGGAGATGATGCTCGCCGCCGCGGGTGCGCTCGCCGACGTGGTCGCCGAGGACGAGCTGAACGCGAACTACATCATCCCGTCGGTCTTCAACGACCGGGTCGCGGGCGCGGTCGCCGGTGCGGTCCGGGACGCGGCGAAGGCGGCCGGCGCCGCGGCGGTGCAGGGGAACCTCGGCTGAGGTCCGGGCGGGCCCCGACCGGGCCCCCGGGCTGAGGTCCACGTCACAACACCCGCCGAGGGCTCTGTGGCGTGGACCACGCCCCCGGCGCCCGTACGTGGGTCCGGCCCCGGCGCGTCGCGGGGTGCGATGCCCCAAACGCCCCTTTAGGGTGGGCGGGCGGCGCGTCCCACCGAGCCCCGCACCCGCTGCGGACCGCTTCCGCGGAGTCGACAAAACGTCACCACGACGAGGCGGTGGCGCTTTTCGTGTGACTCCGAAGGGTGCCGGATTGGCGTTACCGCCGCAGGTGGGGGCAGGATGCGTAATCGGGCGCGAGGGTCTGACGACAGACCCGGGTCCGGGGACTGTCCGAGGGCCCTGGCAGCATCGGCTTCGATCTCACGCCTCACAGGCAAGAAGAACACGGGAGTAACAACATGAACCGCAGTGAGCTGGTGGCCGCCCTGGCCGACCGCGCCGAGGTGACTCGCAAGGACGCCGACGCCGTGCTGGCCGCGCTCGCCGAGACCGTCGGTGAGGTCGTCGCCAAGGGCGACGAGAAGGTCACCATCCCCGGCTTCCTGACCTTCGAGCGCACCCACCGTGCCGCTCGCACCGCTCGTAACCCGCAGACCGGCGACCCGATCAACATCCCGGCCGGCTACAGCGTGAAGGTCTCCGCGGGCTCCAAGCTCAAGGAAGCCGCCAAGGGCAAGTAAGCCCCACAGCCCCACAGGCGCGACGAAGGGCGGTCACCCATCCAGGGTGACCGCCCTTCGGTGTACCGGCCCGAGAGGCCCCGCTGCGGGCCTCTTCGCCCCGGTCCCGGCCGCCGTCGGCCGTACTCCGCCCGTTCACGCCCCGGCTGTCGGGCCGACGGGCCGCTCCGGGCCCGCCCGCACACGGGAGCGGGTCCCGTCCGCGCACGGGAGCGCACAACGGCGACGGGGGCCCGGGGCGATGCCCCGAACCCCCGTCAGCAGCTCCTGGCCGCCCGGCCTCAGACCAGCGGCGCGCTGCTCGGCAGCTCCACCTTCGCGCCGAGCTTCTCCAGCTTCTCCATGAAGTTCTCGTAGCCGCGGTTGATCAGGTCGATGCCGTGCACCCGCGAGGTGCCCTGCGCCGCCAGCGCCGCGATCAGGTACGAGAAGCCGCCGCGCAGGTCGGGGATGACCAGATCCGCGCCCTGGAGCCGGGTCGGCCCGGACACGACCGCGGAGTGGAGGAAGTTGCGCTGGCCGAAGCGGCAGTCGGAGCCGCCCAGGCACTCCCGGTAGAGCTGGATGTGCGCGCCCATCTGGTTGAGCGCGGAGGTGAAGCCGAGCCGGGACTCGTACACCGTCTCGTGGACGATGGACAGCCCCGAGGCCTGCGTCAGCGCCACGACCAGCGGCTGCTGCCAGTCGGTCTGGAAGCCGGGGTGCACGTCCGTCTCCAGGGCGATGGCGTTCAGCGCACCGCCCGGGTGCCAGAAGCGGATGCCCTCGTCGTCGATCTCGAACGCGCCGCCGACCCTGCGGAAGGTGTTCAGGAAGGTCATCATCGAGCGCTGCTGCGCGCCCCGTACGTAGATGTTGCCCTCGGTGGCCAGCGCCGCGGACGCCCAGGAGGCCGCCTCCAGACGGTCCGGGATCGCCCGGTGCGTGTAGCCGTCCAGCCGGTCGACACCCGTGATCCGGATCGTCCGGTCGGTGTCCATGGAGATGATCGCGCCCATCTTCTGCAGAACGCAGATGAGGTCCTCGATCTCCGGCTCCACGGCCGCGTTGGACAGCTCGGTGACGCCCTCGGCGAGCACCGCCGTCAGCAGTACCTGCTCGGTGGAGCCCACCGACGGGTACGGCAGCCGGATCTTCGTGCCGCGCAGCCGCTGCGGGGCCTCCAGGTACTGGCCGTCCGCCCGCTTCTCGATGGTCGCGCCGAACTGCCGCAGCACGTCGAAGTGGAAGTCGATCGGCCGGCCGCCGATGTCGCAGCCGCCGAGCCCCGGGATGAACGCGTGGCCCAGCCGGTGCAGCAGCGGGCCGCAGAAGAGGATCGGGATGCGCGAGGAGCCCGCGTGGGCGTCGATGTCGGCGACGTTGGCGCTCTCCACGTGGGTCGGGTCCAGGATCAGCTCACCCGGTTCGTCCCCGGGCCGGACCGTCACCCCGTGCAGCTGCAACAGCCCGCGCACCACCCGCACGTCGCGGATGTCGGGCACGTTGCGCAGCCGGCTGGGACCGCTGCCGAGCAGCGCGGCGACCATCGCCTTCGGCACCAGGTTCTTGGCGCCTCTGACGCGGATCTCGCCCTCCAGCGGGGTTCCGCCGTGGACAAGCAGGACATCGTCTGTGCCGGTCATGAATCTCGCGTTCCGGAGTGGTCGGGCAGGGGGCCAAACGAAAGGGTAATGGCCGACCGCCCCCATCCCGTAAGAGAGCCGGGGGTGCACGAACGTCATGAATCCGCCGCAACACGCTCTGCTCCCCGACTCTTGCGGAGGGTTACCGTCCGCATGGCTCTCCGGAATGCGCGCTCCCCGTGCACCCGCGCGCCCTGAGCTGCGCCGCGGCCCGTTCGGGGGTCGGGTGGCCCACTCGGCCCCCGCAGGAGGCGAAGATGCGGGATCATTTCTGCCATGACCGAGGTGTCCTCGCTCACAGGGCGACTGCTCGTGGCCACACCCGCGCTCGCGGACCCGAATTTCGACCGTGCGGTGGTGCTGCTCCTCGACCACGACGAGGAGGGCTCGCTCGGTGTGGTCCTGAACCGTCCGACCCCGGTCGGGGTCCGCGACATCCTCACCCCCTGGGCCGCTCTGGCGGGCGAGCCGGACGTCGTCTTCCAGGGCGGCCCGGTCTCCCTTGACTCGGCGCTCGGCGTGGCCGTCATCCCGGGCGACGAGGGCCCCCTCGGCTGGCGCCGGGTGTACGGGGCGATCGGCCTGGTGGACCTGGAGGCACCCCCGGAGCTGCTGGCCGCGGCGCTCGGCTCGCTGCGGATCTTCGCCGGGTACGCCGGCTGGGGCCCCGGACAGCTGGAGACGGAACTGACCGGGGGCGCCTGGTACGTGGTCGAGTCCGAACCCGGTGACGTCTCGTCCCCGCACCCCGAACACCTCTGGCGCGCGGTCCTGCGCCGCCAGCGCAGCGAACTGGCGATGATCGCCACGTACCCCGACGACCCTTCGCTCAACTGAAGCTCCGGGCTTTCAGTACCCTTGGCGGTTATGAGCACTCTCGAGCCCGAGCGCGGGGCAGGAACAGGCACCCTCGTGGAGCCGACACCGCAGGTGTCGAACGGCGACGGCGACCACGAGCGCTTCGCCCATTACGTCCAGAAGGACAAGATCATGGCGAGTGCCCTGGAGGGCACCCCCGTGGTCGCACTGTGCGGCAAGGTCTGGGTGCCGGGGCGCGACCCCAAGAAGTACCCGGTCTGTCCGATGTGCAAGGAGATCTACGAGTCCATGGGCGCCGGCGGCGACAAGGACAAGGGCGGCAAGGACAAGAAGTAGTCCGGAGGGCGGACGGCCCCGGTGCCCCTTCTGGCACCGGCCGTTCGCCCACCACCGTTCGAGGCCCCCCGGGGCGTGCGTCGACGCACGCCCCGGGGGGCCTTTCGCGTTGCACGGGCTGCTTCCACGGGTCACAGAGTGGTTGAGACCACTTGTCGGCGTCCGCACGCCCCCCTACTCTCCTGCAAGTTGTGCAGAACGAAACGTGCGTTGCGCATGTTGCAACGCCTATCGGTAGGGGTTCCGATATGAAGCTTTCTGCCCGAATTGCTGCTCCGGCGGCGGCGCTTGTGCTGGCGGGTCTCACCGCCACCGCCTGCGCGCCGCAGACCTCCGACACCGGGGCCGAGGGGGACGAGAAGACCGGCACCCTGCGGGTCTGGCTGTTCCAGGAGGTCGGCAACAAGCCCAAGGAACAGGTCGTCGACGCGGCGGTCGCCGAGTTCGAGAAGACCCACGAGGGCGCGGAGGTGAAGGTCGAGTACATACCGGTCGACACCCGCGCGCAGCGCATCAAGGCGGCGTTCAACGACCCCGGAAGCGCCCCGGACCTCATCGAGTACGGGAACACCGACACCGCCGGATACGTCAAGGACGGCGGACTCGCCGATGTGAGCGCCGAGTTCGCCGCCTGGGACGAGGCGAAGGACACCGACCCGACCGCCCGGCAGTCCGTGACGGTCGACGGCAAGGTCTACGGAGCGCCGCTCTTCGTCGGCGTCCGCGCGCTGTACTACCGCACCGACGTCTTCGACGAACTGGGCATCGGGGCCCCCAAGTCGCAGGCCGAACTGATCTCCACCGCGAAGAGGATCCACAAGAAGAAGCCGGAGCTGTACGGGCTGGCGGTCGGCGGCGCGTACACCTACGGCGCGATGCCGTTCATCTGGGCCCACGGCGGCGAACTCGCCGAGGAGAAGGGCGGCACGTACACCTCGGCCATCAACGGCGACAAGGCCCGCAAGGGCATCGAGGCGTACACCTCGCTCTTCGGCGACGACAACTGCCCGGCCGCCAAGTGCGCGTCCATGGGCGGCAACGCGACCGTCACCGCCTTCGCCTCCGGCAAGGCCGCCATGGCGATCGGCGGCGACTTCAGCCACGCGGCCGTCGAGGCGGGCGCGGTGAAGGGCAAGTACGCGGTCGTCCCGCTGCCCGGCGTGGCGAAGGGCTCCGTCGCCCCGGCGTTCGCGGGCGGGAACAACATCGGTGTGCTGAAGAGCAGTTCGCACCGCACCCTGGCCGTGGACCTGATGAAGTCCCTGACCGGCAAGCGGACCCAGGCGAAGATGTTCGACGCGATGGGCTTCCTGCCGACGTACACGGACGTGCGGGCCGCCGCCGCGAAGAAGGAGCCGTTCGTCGAGCCGTTCGTCGAAACGCTCGGCGCGGGCGCCAAATTCGTCCCCGCCTCACCGGGCTGGGGACAGATCGACGCCTCGCTGGTCCTGCCGACGATGTTCCAGGAGGTCGTCAGCGGCCGCAAGGACGTGGCGGATGCCGCGGACGACGCGGCGAAGAAGATGGACGCCGCGTTCGCCGACGCGGGCTGACCATGACCGCGAACAGCACGGCGCGCAAGACGCCCGGCGCGGTCGGGGCGGGCGGCACCTCCCCCCGGCCGCCCCGGCGCCGCCGCCCCGCCCCGTCCGCGAACCGCCCCGGCCGGACCCCCTGGCTCTACCTCCTGCCCGCACTCGTCCTCCTCGGCGGGCTGCTCGTCTACCCGGTCTACCAACTCGGCCTGATCTCCTTCCTGGAGTACACCCAGGCCCAGGTGAGCGGCGGCGAACCGACCACCTTCCGGGGGTTCGGGAACTACGCGACCCTCTTCGGCGACGGCCAGTTCTGGCAGGTGCTCCTGGCGACCGTGGTCTTCGCCGCCGCCTGCGTCCTGGCCACCCTGCTGGTCGGCTGCGCACTCGCCGTCCTGCTGACCCGGGTCCGGGCCGTGCCGCGGCTCGCGCTGATGCTGGCCGCGCTCGGCGCGTGGGCGACCCCCGCCGTCACCGGCTCCACCGTCTGGGTCTTCCTCTTCGACCCCGACTTCGGCCCGGTCAACCGGGTCCTGGGACTCGGCGACCTCTCCTGGACGTACGGGCGCTACAGCGCCTTCGCCCTGGTGCTCCTGGAAGTCCTGTGGTGCTCGTTCCCGTTCGTGATGGTGACCGTGTACGCAGGCATCCGGGCGATCCCCGCCGAGGTGCTGGAGGCGGCGGCGCTGGACGGCGCCTCGCAGTGGCGGACCTGGCGGTCGGTCACCGCCCCGATGCTGCGGCCGATCCTCGTCGTCGTCACCATCCAGTCGATCATCTGGGACTTCAAGGTCTTCACCCAGATCTACGTCATGACGAACGGCGGCGGCATCGCCGGACAGAACCTGGTGCTCAACGTCTACGCCTACCAGAAGGCGTTCGCGTCCTCGCAGTACAGCCTGGGCTCGGCGATCGGCGTCGTGATGCTGCTGATCCTGCTGGCCGTCACGCTCGTCCATCTGCGCCTGGTGCGGCGTCAGGGGGAGGAACTGTGAACGCACGGAACGCGCCGCGGCTCCGCAGGCCCGGCCGAACGGCCGCCGAGGCGGCGGCCCTGCTGATCGCCGCCGCGGTCGCCTTCCCGCTCTACTGGATGGTGCTCTCCGCCTTCAAACCGGCAGGCGAGATCCAGTCCACCGAGGCCCGCCCCTGGACCCTGGCGCCGTCCCTGGACTCGTTCCGCCGGGTCTTCGAACAGAACGACTTCGGCCGCTACTTCCTCAACAGCCTGATCGTCGCCGGCACCGTCGTCATCGCCTCCGCGCTGGTCGCCTTCCTGGCGGCCACGGCCGTGACCCGGTTCAGGTTCCGCTTCCGCACCACACTGCTGATCATGTTCCTGATCGCGCAGATGGTGCCGGTCGAGGCGCTGACCATCCCGCTGTTCTTCCTGATGCGGGACCTCGGCCAGCTGAACACCCTCGGCTCGCTGATCCTGCCGCACCTCGCCCTCTCGCTGCCGTTCGCGATCTGGATGCTGCGCGGCTTCGTCAGGGCCGTGCCCGAGGCACTGGAGGAGGCCGCGTACATCGACGGCGCGAGCCGCACCCGCTTCCTGTGGCAGATCCTCTTCCCGCTGGTCCTCCCCGGCCTCGTGGCCACCAGCGTCTTCTCGTTCATCTCCACCTGGAACGACTTCCTGTTCGCGAAGTCGTTCATCATCAGCGACACCTCGCAGTCGACGCTCCCGATGGCGTTGCTGGTCTTCTTCAAGCCCGAGGAGAACGACTGGGGAGGGATCATGGCCGCATCGACGGTGATGACCGTTCCCGTGCTGGTCTTCTTCGTACTCGTACAGCGCCGCCTGGTCTCGGGACTCGGCGGAGCGGTAAAGGACTGACGCCATGGACATGGAACTGATCCCGGCCCCCGTGCACATCGGTGACGACGGGCGGTGCGGTTTCCTGTTCGACCCGTCCACCACCATCACCGCGGCCCCCGGCACGGAGAACACCGAACGCTGGCTGCGCGCCACCCTCGGCGCCGCCTTCGGCCTGCCGCTCGCCCCCGGCGGCGAGAACGCCACGAACACCGTCCGGCTGCGCATCGACCCGGCCCTGGAGGCCGAGGGCTACCGGCTGTCCACCGGGACCGGGGAGAGCGTCGAGATCACCGGAGGCGGACCCGCGGGCGTCTTCTGGGGCGCCCAGACCCTCCGTCAGCTCCTGGGCCCCGAAGCCTTCCGCCGCGCACCCGTCAGCCCCGGCGCACGGCGCGCCGTCCCCTTCGCGGACATCGAGGACCGGCCCCGCTTCTCCTGGCGCGGCATGATGCTCGACGTGGCACGGCACTTCCTGCCCAAGGACGACGTGCTGCGCTACCTCGACCTCCTCGCCGCGCACAAACTGAACGTCTTCCACTTCCACCTGACCGACGACCAGGGCTGGCGCATCGAGATCAAGCGCCACCCCCGGCTCACCGAGGTCGGCTCCTGGCGGTCCCGCACGAAGCACGGCCACCGGGCGTCGGAGCTGTGGGACGAGACCCCGCACGGGGGCTTCTACACGCAGGACGACATCCGGGAGATCGTCGCGTACGCCGCCGAGCGGCACATCCGGGTCGTCCCCGAGATCGACATTCCCGGCCACTCGCAGGCCGCCATCGCCGCCTACCCCGAACTGGGCAACACCGACGTCGTCGACACCACTGCCCTGACCGTCTGGGACACCTGGGGCATCAACGCGAACGTACTCGCCCCCACCGACCACACCCTGCGCTTCTTCGAGGGCGTCCTCGAAGAGGTGCTCGACCTCTTCCCCGCCGCCACCTCGCCGTTCGTCCACATCGGCGGCGACGAGTGCCGCAAGGAGCAGTGGAAGGAATCCGCGACCGCCCAGAGCCGGATCGGGGAACTCGGCCTGGCCAACGAGGACGAGCTGCAGTCCTGGATCATCCGGCACTTCGACAGCTGGCTCACCGCGCGCGGACGCCGGCTCATCGGCTGGGACGAGATCCTCGAAGGCGGCCTCCCGACGGGCGCCGCGGTCTCCTCCTGGCGGGGCTACGGCGGCGGCATCACCGCCGCCGAGGCCGGCCACGACGTCGTGATGTGCCCGGAGCAGCACGTCTACCTGGACCACCGTCAGGACGGCGGCCCCGACGAACCGATGCCCATCGGCTTCGTCCGCACCCTGGAGGACGTCTACCGCTTCGAGCCCGTACCGCCGGGCCTCTCCGAGGAGGCGGCCCGTCACATCCTCGGCACCCAGGCCAACGTGTGGACCGAGGTGATGCAGAACCGGGCCCGCGTCGACTACCAGGTCTTCCCGCGCCTGGCGGCGTTCGCGGAGGTCGCCTGGTCGCCGCTGCCGCACTCCGCCGAGCGGGACTACGCCGGTTTCGAACGCCGGATGACCGCGCACTACGCCCGACTCGACGCCCTGGGCGTCGACTACCGGCCGCCGGGCGGCCCGCTGCCCCGCCAGCAGCGCCCCGGCGTCCTGGGACGCCCGCTGGAGGGACCACCCCCGAACGTGTGATCCCGATCGCAACCGGCACGCGGCCGGCACGCCCCCCGACGGGCGTGCCGGCCGTCGATTTTTGTCCGGAACTCGCCCTGTGCGCCTCGCCCCGTGCACAGGGAACAACCGGAACAGAACAACCAGTACAAGCCATGGTGAAGAGCATCAATTCGTACTCCGCGCCGAAGCAGTACGAAACGGGAGTATTCCCGTGACCGGGTACGAACATGTCCTTCGCGGACCCTCGCGTCGGTCCGATCCGAAGATGTGCCAGAGTTGCCACGTCCAGGCCTTGAGCACGTACCGTACGGCGAAACAGCCGGACAGCCGGACACCGGGAAGGGGCAGCTGGGTTGACCACGCACGCACCGCAGGCGACGCAGTCCGTGACGCTGCCGGCCTCGCTCGACGAGGCCGTGGCGGCGCTCGGCGCCATGCCCGCCGCCGTTCCCGTGGCGGGCGGCACGGACCTGATGGCGGCCGTCAACAAGGGGCTGCTGCGCCCCTCGGGGCTGGTCGGTCTCGGCCGGATCAGCGAGCTGCGCGGCTGGCACTACCAGGACGGCCACGCCCTGCTCGGCGCCGGACTCACCCACGCGCGCATGGGGCGGCCCGACTTCGCCGCCCTCATCCCGGCCCTGGCCGCGTCGGCCCGTGCCGCCGGCCCGCCCCAGATCCGCAACGCCGGGACGCTCGGCGGCAACATCGCCACCGCGGCCCCGACCGGTGACACCCTGCCGGTGCTCGCCGCACTGGAGGCCGATCTGGTCGTCGCGGGTCCGGGCGGCGCCCGCCGCGAGATCCCGGTCTCGCACCTGCTGGCCGGCCGCGCCATGCTCGAACCCGCCGAGCTGATCGGCTTCGTCCGGGTGCCGCTCCTGCACGCCCCGCAGGTCTTCCTGAAGGCCACCGGCCGCACCGGCCCCGGCCGTGCCACCGCGTCCGTCGCGATAGTCCTCGACCCCGCCCGGCGCGGGGTGCGCTGCGCGGTCGGCGCCATCGCGCCGATGCCGCTGCGGCCGCTGGAGGCCGAGCACTGGATCGCCTCGCTGATCGACTGGGACGGGGAACGGGGGCTGGCCCCCGACGCGCTGGCCGCCTTCGGCGAGTACGTCGCCGCGGCCTGCATCCCGGACCAGGCACCGCCCGCCGACGGGGGAGAGGCACCACCACTGCCCCCGGCCGTACTGCACCTGCGGCGCACCGTCGCCGCGCTCGCCCGACGCGCGCTGGGGAGGGCACTGTCGTGAGCAACAACGAGGACCACAACGACCGGCACGACCGGCAGGATCAGCACGGGCAGCAGGAATCACTGCAGTACGGGGGCTGGCAGCCGACGCCGCAGGGCGGCGAGTACGACGCCGACGCGACCGCCTTCGTCCACCTGCCGCCGGAGGACCTGGCGAACGTCCCGCTGGCCGCACCGGGCCAGGGCTTCGTGCCGCCGATGATCCTGCCGCTGACGCCCGCGGCCGGGTTCGACCCGGCGTCCACGGGCAACTGGGTCGCGCGGACGCCGGACGGGCAGGAGCCCGGCGCGGAGCCGGAGTACCAGGCCCCCGGGACGGTGCACTGGCCGGACCCGAACCAGCAGCAGTCGCCGTACGGGTACGGGTACCCGCAGCACCAGGAGACCCAGCGGATCCCGCGGATCACGGAGACCGGGCCCGCCCCGCACGCCGGGCAGGTTCCACAGCACACCGGGCAGGACGGGCTGCCGCACGAGCAGTACCCGGAGACCTCTGCGGCGACGGGCCAGTGGAACTTCGCCGAGTCCGCCGAGTACGGCATCCACACGGGCCACGGCGGGCAGGGCGGGCAGGGCGGTCACGGCGGGCAGGGCGGCCCCGGCGAGCACAGTGGTCACATTGGGCACGGTGAGCAGTTCGGTCACACGGAGCACGGCGGCCAGTACGGCCACGCCGGGCACGGTGAGCAGTTCGGTCACACCGGGCACGACGACCAGTTCGGTCACGTGGAGCACGGAGGTCAGCCCGGCCACAGCGGTCAGTCCGGCCACAGTGGTCACACGGGGCAGTGGACGATTCCGGTCGCCGAGGGCGATCTCCCGGAGGAGTCCGGCGAGTTCGCGGCCTCGGCCCTGGCCGCACAGTGGTACGGCGACCGGACCCCCCCGGCCACGCTGCCGGGCGGCGCGCCCGCCCCGTGGGCGACGCAGCAGCCGGTCGCGGAGCCCGCGCCCGTGCCCGAACCCGGAGCCGAGCCCGCGACGGGACCGGCGCCCGACACGGACGTCGAGCCGGAGCACGTGCCGGGCGCCGCATTCGCGCCGACGCCCGCCGCGGCGCCTCCCGCCGCGCCCGCCGTGACGCCTCCGGTGGAGCCGGTGACGTCGTCCATGACCTACGAGGACGCCCTGCGGGACTCCGGGGCGGCATCGTTCCCGGAAGCGGCGCAGGTCCCCGGGGCGGCCCCCTCTCCCGAGCCGACGCCGGAACCGGCGGACGCGGCGGACGACTCCGCGCCCGCTGCCGAAGAGGCCCCCGCCCGGGGTGCGGACCCCGCAGGCACGGATACGGATTCCGCGAGTACGGATTCCGCGGGTGCGGACTCCGCGCAGGGGATGCCCTCCGACACCTCTCCCGCCGCCGCCCCGGACGACGCTCCGGCCGAGCACCCGGCAAAGGCCGTGTCCGGCGAGCCGTCCGAGGCCCTCTCCGAAGCCCCGCCCGCCACCGCGCCTTCGGCCGACGACGTACCCGAGGCCGAGGCCGAGGCCGAACCGGCCCCGGAGGCACAGTCCCCCGAGCCCGGGGCCGAGAACCCCGAGCCCGAGGCCCGGCCCGCCGGGTCCGGTTCCGAGCCCGGGGTGGAGTCCGGACCCGAGGCCGTCGGGTCCGTGGAGCCGGGGGAGCCCGGCCCCACCGAGGCCGAGCCCGCCGACCCCACAGATCTCACCGGACCCGCAGAACTCGCCGAACCTGCCGATCCCGCAAGTCTCACCGACTCCGCCGACTCCGCAGGTCCCGTCGAGTCCCCGCCCTTCGGCGTACCCGACGAGCGCCCCGCCGTTTCGTACGTCCTGCACGTGAACGGCGCCGACCGACCCGTCACCGACGCCTGGATCGGCGAATCGCTCCTCTACGTGCTCCGGGAGCGGCTCGGCCTCGCCGGTGCCAAGGACGGCTGCTCACAGGGCGAGTGCGGCGCGTGCAACGTCCAGGTGGACGGCCGGCTCGTCGCCTCCTGCCTGGTCCCCGCGGCGACCGCGGCCGGAAGCGAGGTCCGTACGGTCGAGGGCCTGGCCGTGGACGGCGAACCGTCCGACGTCCAGCGCGCCCTCGCCAAGTGCGGGGCCGTCCAGTGCGGCTTCTGCATCCCCGGCATGGCGATGACCGTCCACGACCTGCTGGAGGGCAACCACGCCCCCAGCGAACTCGAAACGCGCAAGGCGCTCTGCGGCAACCTCTGCCGCTGCTCCGGCTACCGGGGCGTCCTCGACGCGGTGAACGAGGTCATCGCGGGCCGCGAGGCGGCCGCCGATCCCGCCGCGCCGGACTCCCCCTCCCCGGAGGCCGACGCGAACCGCGTCCCGTCCCAGGCGACCCCCGGCGCCGACGAGGTGTGGAGCCCCCACGCCGACTCCCCGCACCCCGCCGGGCCCGCACCGGACGTGTCCCCGGGCGCCGTCGGCGGCGTCCAGCCGAACTCGCAGGACGGAGGCATGGCGTGAGCAACGACGCGGCCACCGCTGCCAACAGCACGACCAGCACCCGGATCACCGCCCCGGCGTTCGAGGGCCCCGAGGCCGAGCAGCCCGTGCTCGGGCTGGGCGTCTCCCTGCCGTCCGCCGACGCCCGTGCCAAGACCGAGGGCACCTTCCCGTACGCCGCCGACCTCTGGGCCGAGGGCCTGCTGTGGGCGGCCGTGCTGCGGTCCCCGCACCCGCACGCCCGCATCCTGTCCGTCGACACCTCGGCCGCCGCCGCAATGCCGGGGGTACGGGCGGTCGTCACGCACGAGGACATCCCCGGCGAGCGGGAGTACGGGCGCAGGATCGTCGACCGCCCGGTCTTCGCCTCCGACCTGGTCCGCCACCACGGCGAGCCGATCGCCGCGGTCGCCGCCGACCACCCCGACACGGCCCGGCTCGCCGCCGCAGCCATCGCCGTCGAGTACGAGGTCCTCGAACCGGTCACCGATCCGGAGAAGTCCTTCGCCGCCGAACCGCTGCACCCCGACGGGAATCTGATCCGCCACATCCCGCTGCGCTACGGGGACCCCGAGGCCACCGGCGAGGTCGTCGTCGAGGGCCTGTACCGCATCGGCCGCCAGGACCCGGCCCCGATCGGTGCCGAGGCCGGACTCGCCGTGCCCCGCCCCGACGGCGGCGTGGAGATCTACACCGCCTCCACCGACCCGCACACCGACCGAGACCTGGCCGCCGCTTGTTTCGGCCTCGAACCGGAACGGGTGAAGATCGTCGTCACCGGAGTGCCCGGCGCGACCGGCGACCGCGAGGACCCCGGCTTCCAGCTCCCGCTCGGCCTGCTCGCGCTGCGCACCGGCTGCCCCGTCAAACTGACCGCCACCCGCGAGGAGTCCTTCCTCGGCCACTCCCACCGCCACCCGACGCTGCTGCGCTACCGCCACCACGCGGACGCCGAGGGCCGGCTGGTGAAGGTCGAGGCACAGATCCTGCTCGACGCGGGCGCGTACGCCGAGGCATCGTCCGAGTCGCTGGCCGCGGCGGTCGCGTTCGCCTGCGGCCCCTACGTCGTCCCGCACGCCTTCATCGAGGGCTGGGCGGTCCGCACGAACAACCCGCCGTCGGGCCATGTGCGCGGCGAGGGCGCGATGCAGGTCTGCGCGGCGTACGAGGGCCAGATGGACAAGCTGGCCGCCAAGCTCGGCATCGACCCGGCCGAGCTGCGCCTGCGCAACGCCCTGGCCACCGGCGACATCCTGCCCACCGGCCAGACGGTGACCTGCCCCGCGCCCGTCTCCGAACTCCTCACCGCAGTACGGGACTTCCCGCTGCCCGAGCTGCCCAAGGACACCCCCGAGGACGACTGGCTGCTCCCCGGCGGCCCGGAGGGCGCGGGCGAACCGGGCGCGGTGCGCCGAGGGGTCGGCTACGCGCTCGGCATGGTCCACATGCTCGGCGCGGAGGGCGCCGACGAGGTCTCCACGGCCACGGTCAGGGTCCACGACGGCGTCGCCACGGTCATCTGCGCCGCGGTCGAGACGGGCCAGGGCTTCTCGACCCTCGCCCGCCAGGTCGTCCAGGAGACCCTGGGCATCGAAGAGGTCCACGTGGCCTCCGTCGACACCGACCAGCCCCCGGCCGGCCCGGCGGCCCACGGCCGTCACACCTGGGTCTCGGCCGGAGCGGTGGAACGGGCCGCGAAGATGGTCCGCACCCAGCTCCTCCAGCCCCTGGCCCACAAGTTCGGCATGTCCACGGAGCTGCTGCAGATCGCCGACGGCAAGATCACCTCGTACGACGGGGTGCTCTCCACGACGGTCACGGAAGCCATGGACGGCAAGGAGCTCTGGGCCACCGCCCAGTGCCGCCCGCACCCCACCGAGCCCCTCGACGAGTCCGGCCAGGGCGACGCCTTCGTCGGCCTCGCCTTCTGCGCGATCCGCGCGGTGGTGGACGTCGACATCGAGATCGGCTCCGTGCGGGTCGTGGAGATGGCACTCGCCCAGGACGTCGGCCGGGTCCTCAACCCGGCCCAGCTGGCGATCCGCATCGAGGCCGGCGTCACCCAGGGCATCGGCGCGGCCCTCACCGAGAACCTCCGCAGCGCACGCGGCCTGATCCGCCACCCCGACCTCACCGGCTACACACTGCCGACCGCCCTGGACGCCCCGGACATCCGCATCGTCCAGCTCGTCGAGGAACGGGACGTGGTCGCCCCCTTCGGCGCCAAGCCCGCCTCGGCGGTACCCGTGGTGACCTCCCCGGCAGCCGTGGCGGCAGCCGTACGCGCGGCAACCGGCCGCCCGATCAACCGCCTCCCGATCCGCCCCCAGGCAGCGGTGGCGGTCCCCAACTCCTGAGCCCTGCACGGACGGTGCGATCCGGGGCGCGGGTGCAACCCGGATCGCACCATCGACTCCGCTGCGGCCCCGTCCCCTGGAACTGCCCCCCTTCGATCACCGTTTCGGGTTGACCGGTCGATCGAACGCTGCTGACGTTCACGTGTCGCGCAGCGCACGGGGGGAGATCGGCCAGGGCGACGAATCGCAGATCCAGAACGGCCGCAGCAGCCTGATCCGCATGATGCGTGGTGTCTCCGAAGCCGATGACATCCCCGACTTCGAGCGCATCTACCAGGCCCAACAGAGAAAGGCGGGCGATGGTGCGGTGGTGTCGGTGCGTGGTGAAGGTGGAGAAGAAGGCGGGCCGGGAGCCGCTGTCGTTCTCATCCGGGCCGAGATGGTGCCGGGGTGTACACGGCGGCCACGGCCTTCTCGGTGGGTCTGGCCGGTGCGTGCTGTGCGTGGGGTCTCGCGTGGTGTTTCACGCGGCCTTGGACAGGGTGGACCGGTCCTTGCCGGGAGCGTGCCGGGCGGGTGTCGCGAGGCTGACCACGGTTCCTCGGCCGTCGTGGCGCGGCCACAGGAGGAGGGCACCGATCGCTCCCGCCCCGGCGAGGACCGCGAGGACGGACCAGGCGAGGGCGAAGCCGGCGGTCGTGCCGAGCCACCCCGCGATGGGGTAGGTGACCAGCCAGGCCAGGTGCGACAGGGAGAACTGGGCCGCGAACGCCTCGGGGATCGAGTTCCGTCCGACGGAGGCGCGCAGGACCTTGCCGGTCGGGGTGATGATCAGCGCCATGCCGATGCCGATCATGGTCCAGACGATCGCCGTACCGGTCCAGGTGGTGAGGCCGGCCGCGATGAGCGTCACCGCGGCGGCCGTGCCGCCGACGAGGACTCCGGCGCCGGTCGTCATGACGGTGCGGGCCGGGACCCGGTCGAGCACACGGGGCAGTACGAGGGCGGCCAGGAGGGTTCCGGTGCCGGAGGCGGCGAGCATCCAGGCGACGTCCGACTGCGAGCCGCCGAGTTCGTCACGGACGTAGTTGACGGTGTTGACGACGACGATCGACCCGGCCGCCGCGACCACGAGGTTGAGCGCCATGATGCCGCGCAGCCGCGGTGTCCTGAGGAAGGTCCTGATCCCCGCTGCCGCCTTGTCCCACGCCTTGGTGTGGGTGCTGGGACGGGCGTCGGGAATGCGTGTCGACAGGATGAGCAGGGCGGAGACGAGGAATCCGGCGGAGGTGCCCAGGAACAGTCGGTCGAAGCTCATGAACGTCAGGGCGACGGCCGCCAGCACGGGGCTGAGCAGGCTCTCCATGGTGGAGGCGACCTGGGAGGCGGACAGGGCGCGCGTGTAGTCGGACTCGGCGGTGACGACGTCGGGGATGACGGCCTGGAACGTCGGGGTGAATGCCGCGGAGGCGGCCTGGAGCAGGCCGATCAGGACGTAGACGTGCCAGACCTCGGTGACCAGCGGCAGCGCCAGGACCACCGCACCGCGGACCACGTCGAGGAGGACCAGGAGGGTTCTTCGGGGGAGCCGGTCGACGTACGCGGCAGCCAGCGGGGCCATGAGTACGTACATGACCATCTTGATGGTCAGGGCGGTGCCGAGGACCGTGCCCGCACGCGGGCCGGCGAAGTCGTAGGCGAGCAGCCCGAGGGCCACGGTGGTCAGCCCGGTACCGAACAGGGCGATGACCTGGGCGCCGAACAGATGGCGGTAGTCGCGGATGGCGAACAGACGCATGGCGGGTTCCTTCCGTGTCCAGGCGGCGGGGCACGGCCCCGGGGCGGAGACCGAGCCCCGCGAGTACAGGCGGGGGTGTTCTTGCTATGCACCGGTGTCGCTCCCGGGTGTGAGGCCCGCGAGCAGATTGAAGGCGCCGGTGAGGACGTTGAGTGCGACGACGCCGACGACATCGGCGATCGCACGATCGCTGTAGCCGTGCTCGCGCAGCGCGGTGACCTGTTCGTCGGTGATCGACGTCGGCTCGCGGTGGATCCGGAGGGCGAGGGCGATGATCGCCGCGATCGCGGGATCGGCCGAGGTGCCCGCGTGGGCCCGCTCGATCTCCTCCTCGTCCACTCCCAGGGCGCGGGCGGCACCGACGTGCGCGTCGAGACACAGCCCGCAGCCCTGCAGGGCCTGGACGGCGATCGAGATCCGTTCGCTGATCCTGCGGTCGAGTTTGGCTCGCCCCATGGCCCGGCTGAGCTGGAGGTAGCCGCCCAGCACGGCCGGCGAGTGCGCCATCGTGGAGACCATGTCACCGATCTGGCCATGGCGTGAGACCAGGTCGGCGAGGAGGTCGCGCGAGGCGCCGACCGCCGTGTCGGGCGTGAGTCGGGTCAGGCGGGGCATGACGCTCCTTCCTTCCGATGCAGGGGCGTGTGTTTGCAGGGGCGTTCGCCCGCGCGGTCAGTGGTGCGCATGGTGGCCGTGGTGGTGGCTCGTGTGCTCGGGCGAGGCGTCCGGGCGGGCAGCGGTCGCGGTGGTCCGCACCGTGAACTCGGCCGTCCGGACGGCGTCGTCGTGCTGGAAGTCCAGGTACAGGCGGTAGGTGCCGGCCGAGGGCGCGACCGCCATGAAGGAGATCTCGGGTCCCGGTGCGGTGGTGCCGTCACGGGGCCCGCCCTCCGGGTGGACGTGGAGGTAGCCCAGGTCGCCGACCCGCAGTGCCACCAGGTGCCCGTACGCGGCCAGGTAGGGCTGAAGGTCGGTGACGGGACGGTTGTTCCGGCTGACGGTGAGGGTCAGTTCGCTCGCCGCGCCGGGCAGGAGCTCGCCGTCGAGCGAGACGGTGTACTCGCCGATCTGCGCGATCCCCGTGGCCCCGGGGAGCGGGCGCGGTTCGTACGACCCGGCGACCGCGACGTCGATCCCCAGCGTCATGGTCCCGTCGTGGCCGACCGGGTGGACGTCGGCGAAGAACCTCCAGTCCCCCGGCTCCAGGGCCAGTTCGACGCTCCAGGTGCCCTTCTCGTCCATCACGGGGTGCACGTGCTGGAACCCGGCCGTGTCGCGCCGGACGGCGATGAAGTGCAGTTCCTTCTCGTGCTCGGACACGAACTCGGTCACCGGCTGCCCGTCGGGGCCGGTCACCCGGAAGCTGATCGGCTGCACACCGGCGGTGAGGATCGTCGAGTCGAGTTCGAGGGTGTACCCGTTCTCGGAGACCGACAGCCCACCGGGCTGGGCGCCGCCGTGACCGGCGTGGCCCCCGTGAGCACCGTGGCTGCCATGAGCGCCGTGACCGCCGTGACCGCCGTGGGCACCGTGGTTGGTCCGGTCGTGGTCGGAGTGGTTCCTCATGACATCTCCCCTGGTGTGATGCGCCTTCCGGCGCCGTTCGTTCAGGACGTTGAGCACAACCGTATACCCCCCAGGGGTATTCCGGGAGTCCTGGTGGTCGAAATTTCGCGAAGGGGTCTGCCGAGGCGGGTCCGCCGAGGGGGTCGCCCGCCTGCCGACCCGTCACGCAAGACGGTGAGGGCGGGAGCGGTGTGAAGGGGAGGGGCGAATCGGAGGGGGCCGGGCCCCGTGAGTACGTGCCCGAGCGGCGCCGGTGGGAAAAGGGCACGGGGTCCGGGATCAAGAGATCCCGGACCCCGTGCGCGGAGGCCGTGACCGGATTCGAACCGGTGTAACTCGAGTTGCAGTCGAGCCCCTCAACCACTCGGGCACACGGCCGTGTGTTCCTGGTTGCGTCTCGACCGTAGGGCCCGGCGTCCGCGCGGCTCAAGGGAAGGGGGCGGGGCGCAACACGACTGCCATGCGGCGTTCACGACCGGCCGGGTGGTCCTACGACCAAGGGTGGAGCGAGGGACCGCCCCACGACAGGGTTCACCTGAAGTCTTGCCCCTTACTCTTGGGCTCATGAGTGCCCTGGATCCCCGAGACGCCGGTAACGACGCCGGTACCGACACGGACACGGCGACGGCCCCCGGTACCCGTACCGATACCGGGGTCGACATGACGAAGGCCGCCCCGTCCGCCGGGGCCGGGGGAGTGCTCGGGCGCACCTATCGGGCGCTCAGTGTCGGCATCGTCTCCGTCGTGTTCCTGATCGCCTTCGAGGCGACCGCCGTGGGCACTGCGATGCCGGTCGCCGCCCGGGAGCTGCACGGCATTCCGTTGTACGCGTACGCGTTCTCGGCGTACTTCACGACCAGCCTCTTCGCCATGGTGCTCTCCGGGCAGTGGGCGGACCGGCGCGGTCCGCTGGGGCCGCTCGCCGCCGGGATGAGCGCGTTCGCGGCGGGTCTGCTGCTCTGCGGGACCGCCGGGAGCATGTGGGTGTTCGTCGCGGGCCGGGCCGTCCAGGGGCTCGGCGGCGGGCTGGTGATCGTGGCGCTGTACGTGGTGATCAGCCGGGCGTACCCGGAGCGGCTGCAGCCGTCGATCCTGGCCGCCTTCGCCGCGAGCTGGGTGATCCCGTCGGTCGTCGGGCCGCTCGCCGCCGGGACCGTGACCGAGCACCTGGGGTGGCGCTGGGTCTTCGTCGGCATCCCCGCCCTCGTGGTGTTCCCGCTGGCCCTCGCCCTGCCCGCGATCCGGCGGCGGGCGTCCGGGCCGGCCGATCCCGCGGCCCCCGTCGAGCCGTACGACCGGCGGCGCATCCTGCTCGCGCTCGGGATCTCGCTGGGTGCGGCGCTGCTCCAGTACGCCGGGCAGGAGCGGAACTGGTTCGCGCTGCTGCCGGCCGCCGCCGGCTTCGTGCTGCTCGTGCCCGCGGTGCGCGGACTGCTGCCCACCGGGACGATCCGGGCGGCGCGCGGGCTGCCCTCGGTGGTGCTGCTGCGCGGGGTGGCGGCCGGGTCGTTCATCGCCGCCGAGTCGTTCGTGCCGCTGATGCTGGTGACCCAGCGCGGGCTCAGCCCGACGATGGCCGGTTTCTCGCTCGCGGCCGGGGGCGTGACCTGGGCGCTGGGTTCGTACGTGCAGTCCCGGCCGCGCCTGGAGCCGTACCGGGAACGTCTGATGGTGGGCGGCATGGTGCTGGTCGCCGCGGCGATAGCGGCCGCGCCGTCCGTGCTGATCGGCTGGGTGCCGGTCTGGACCGTGGCCGTGGGCTGGGCCTTCGGGTGCTTCGGCATGGGCATGGTGATCGCCTCGACGAGCGTGCTGCTGCTGAAGCTGTCGGCGCCGGAGGAGGCGGGGGCGAACTCGGCCGCCCTCCAGATCTCCGACGGGCTGTCGAACGTGCTGCTGCTCGCCGCGGGCGGAGCGGCCTTCGCGGCGCTCGGCGGCGGCGCGGTGGGGGCCGTGCGCGAGGTGGTGGAGGCGGGGGCCTCGGGGTCCCACCCGGCGGCGTTCGCGGTGGTCTTCCTGCCGATGGCGGGGGTGGCGCTGGTCGGGGCGTGGGTGGCGGCCCGGGTGCGGGCGCGGTAGCTGGTACCAGTCTGGCCCCATCGGATGGTACCGTTTTGGTATGGCCATGAACCTGCGTCTCCGTGACGACCAGACCGAAGCCCTCAAGCAGCGTGCGGAGCAGGAGGGGACCAGCATGCACGCCATACTGCTCCAGGCCGTGGACGACTACCTCGCCAGGACCGCTCAGCAGGCCATCGTCCGCAAGACGGCCAAGGAGCAGGCGGCCAAGTGGAGCGAGCTCATGGAGCGGCTCAAGTGACCTGCGTCTACCTGAGCTCCGAGGACATCCTCGTCATCGCCGAACACGCCTGCTCGGACATGCACATCGTCGTGCGCGATGCCGGGCTCCTCGAATCGGCGGCACACCGCCCGTCCGCAGCCATGTTCGGCGAGGAGGCGTACCCGGACGTGATCGACAAGGCGTCCGCGCTCCTGCAGTCCTTGGCGGTCAATCGCCCGCTCTTCGACGGCAACAAACGCACGGCCTGGCTGTCCTGCGTGACCTTCCTGGCGATGAACGGGATCGACCTGCACCCGGACATCGATGCCGCGGAACGCCTGGTCGTCGCGGTGGCCACCGGGGAAATGGACGAGGTGAAAGCCATCTCCCAGGGGCTGCGCGAACTGGTCGTCGACGACGTGTGAGAGCCATCGCAGTTCCGTACGGGGCGGCGTAGTTCGGGGCGGTTCACGCGCCGCCCCCCGGTAGGGTGGCCCGGTTGTCGTATCGCGTGCGGGTCGGTTCCGGCCCGGCCGGACAGCGCCCCACGTACCCGAGAGACCCGAACCGGAGACCGTGACTACTACCGCCTCCCACCACCTCTCACCCGCCTTTCCCGGCCGCGCCCCCTGGGGCACGGCCGGCAAGCTGCGAGCCTGGCAGCAGGGCGCCATGGAGAAGTACATCCAGGAGCAACCGCGCGACTTCCTCGCGGTCGCCACCCCCGGCGCGGGGAAGACGACCTTCGCGCTGACCCTCGCCTCATGGCTGCTGCACCACCACGTCGTGCAGCAGGTGACCGTCGTGGCGCCGACCGAGCACCTGAAGAAGCAGTGGGCCGAGGCGGCGGCCCGGATAGGCATCAAGCTCGACCCCGACTACAGCGCCGGTCCGCTGAGCAAGGAGTACGACGGCGTCGCGGTCACCTACGCCGGTGTCGGCGTCCGCCCGATGCTGCACCGCAACCGCTGCGAGCAGCGCAAGACCCTGGTGATCCTGGACGAGATCCACCACGCCGGTGACTCGAAGTCCTGGGGCGAGGCGTGCCAGGAGGCGTTCGACCCGGCCACCCGGCGGCTCGCGCTCACCGGTACGCCGTTCCGGTCCGACACCAACCCGATCCCCTTCGTCGCGTACGAGGAGGACAACGAGGGCATCCGGCGCTCCTCGGCCGACTACACGTACGGCTACGGCAACGCGCTCGCCGACGGCGTCGTCCGGCCCGTGATCTTCCTCAGCTACAGCGGCAACATGCGCTGGCGCACCAAGGCCGGTGACGAGATCGCCGCCCGGCTCGGCGAACCGATGACCAAGGACGCCATCGGGCAGGCCTGGCGCACCGCCCTGGCGCCCACCGGGGAGTGGATCCCCAATGTGCTGGCCGCCGCCGACAAGCGGCTGACCGAGGTGCGCAAGGGCATCCCGGACGCGGGCGGTCTCGTCATCGCCACCGACCAGGATTCGGCGCGCGAGTACGCCAAGATCCTGAAGCGGGTCACCGGCGAGAAGGCCACCGTCGTCCTCTCCGACGAGAAGGCCGCGTCGAAGAAGATCGACCGGTTCAGCGGCGACGGCTCCCGCTGGATGGTCGCGGTGCGCATGGTGTCGGAGGGCGTCGACGTGCCGCGGCTCGCCGTGGGCGTGTACGCCACCACGATCTCCACGCCGCTCTTCTTCGCCCAGGCCGTCGGACGTTTCGTGCGTTCGCGCAGGCGCGGCGAGACGGCCTCGGTCTTCCTGCCGACCATTCCGATGCTGCTCGGCTTCGCCAACGAGATGGAGGTCGAACGGGACCACGTCCTCGACAAGCCCAAGAAGGGCAGCGACGAGGAGAACCCGTTCGCGGAGGAGGACCAGCTCCTCGCCGACGCCGAGAGGCTGGAGGACGAGGAGACCGAGGAGCAGCTGCCCTTCGAGGCCCTCGAATCCGACGCGGTCTTCGACCGGGTGCTGTACGACGGTGCCGAATTCGGCATGCAGGCGCACCCGGGGAGCGAGGAGGAGCAGGACTACCTGGGGATTCCCGGGCTGCTCGAACCCGACCAGGTGCAGCTGCTGCTCCAGAAGCGGCAGACCCGGCAGATCGCGCACAGCCGCCAGAAGCCGGCCGGGGAGGCCGACCTGCTGGAGAAGCCGGCCGAGGCGCGGCCGGTGGTCACGCACAAGCAGCTGCTGGGGCTGCGCAAGCAGCTCAACACGATGGTGTCGGCGTACACGCACCAGAGCGGGAAGCCGCACGGGGTGATCCACACCGAGCTGCGGCGGGTGTGCGGCGGTCCGCCCAGCGCGGAGGCGACGGCCGGGCAGATCCAGCAGCGGATCAAGAAGGTCCAGGAGTGGGCCACCCGGATGAGGTAGCGGGGAAGTGGCGTGCGGGCACCGGCCCGGGGCGGGGACAACGGTCCCGCCCCGGGCCGGTGTCGTCGGTGCGGGTGGGGCGGGGCGGACGAGGGGTGCGGACGGGGCGGGGCGGCCCGGCGGTTCTCCGGGTGCGGACAGGCCGCCGGTGCGGATCGCTCTCGGACGGATCGTTCGGATCGTTCCCGGTGCGGAGTCGCTCGGTGGTGCGGACGGGCCGCCGGTGCGGAGCCGCTCGACGGTGCGGACGGGCCGGTGGTGCGGATCAGGTGCCGGCCGGGTGCGGGGCGGTGGCCCTGCCGTGCGGGGCGTCTACCAGACGAACGGTGCGGACTGGCTGGACGTGGCCACGCACGGGACCGTGGCCGACGTCGGGGACGACGCCACGATCTGCAGGGACCAGTTGGTGGCGCTCGGCGGGGCGGGCAGCACCACGGAGTTCGTGCTGTCACCCGCCGCCAGGGTGCCGGAGGTGAGCTTCAGCGGGCCCAGGGTGATCGGATTGCCGCCGCTCATCCCCGGGTTGGTCTTCCCGGAGAACTGCACCTGGCTGGTGACACCGCCCGAGGTCTTGGTGAGCTTGAGCGTCGTCGTGATGCTGTTCGGGTCGGCGCTGGTCCCGGGCGGCATGGTGATCGCCGTCGACGTGATCTTGATCGTCTTGGACGTGCCCGAGTCGGCGGCGGTCAACGTGGCCAGACCGCTGCCCCAGGCGCCGCAGTTGTACGTGGCCGTCGCGGTGAGCGGGGTCACCGCCTGGGCCGTCGGCGCCAGGGCGAGCGCACCGACCAGGCCGCAGGCCGCCGCCAGCGCCGGGGGGAGGTGCCTTCGGTACGACGGGCGCGGGCCCGCCGACCGCACGGCCCGAGGCCGTGCTGAAATGATCGACATGACGGGGGGAACTCCTTCCGGTTTCTGAATTCCGCGGTTCCGCCGAAGATTTGCCGAAGCCGAAATCATGTCGTGCGATCTTCTCGCGGAACTGCGTGCCGGGCCCGGCATGTCGGGTGCAGTGAAACCATGATCTTCAGAGAAGTCAAGAGAAGTCGGCTGGTGCACGCGAAACGCCTTCGGAAATGTCTTCCGGGCATTTCGGAAAAGGATCGACCGGTTAAGGATCAATCGGTTCTCTCTTGACTTCTCCGCACGTGGCCTCCTCAATGTGCGCAATCAATGGGCCATGGAGGGGTGTCTGGTGATCCGACGACGAAGACCCGGCACGACCGGCGGGCTGCTCGCCGCCTGCTTCGTACTGTCACTGAGCTGCGTCGGGGCCACGGCCGCGCCGTCCGCCGGACCGGCGGACGGGCAGCGGCCCGCGGGCACGGTCGCCCCGACCGTCCACTGCACCCTGCCCGCGGGCCAGGGCGAGGCGACCGGGCCGCAGGAGATGACCGTCGAGCTGTCGCCCGCGGTCGTCGCCCCGGGCGGCAAGGTGCACGCGAAGGTCACCCTCGGCCCGTCCCCCGCCACCAGCGGCCTCGCCCTGGAGGACGTGCCGACCGTGCCCAGCCTCGACCTCGCCATGTCCGGCGGGGCGAGCGGCACCGTCACCGTGCGGGGCGCCGAGTTCACGATGGACATCCCGGCCGGGAAACCCATCGAACTCCCGCCCTACGAAGGCGACTTCCTGGTCCCGGCGGACGCCTCCGGGGACGTCTCGTTCGCCCCCGTCCGCACGCTGACGCAGACCAAGGTGCTCGGATCGGTCTTCGAGACGCCCTGCGACGTCGTCGACGGCGGCGGTTCCGTCGGCACCGTCAGGGTGGAGGGCACCGGCTCCGAGCCGGCCACCCTGACCGCCCCCGCCGACCCCGTACGCCCCAACTCCCCGGTGACGCTGGGTGGTTCGGGCTGGACTCCGGGCGGTACGCCGGTGCCCTCGCTGTGCGCGGTGGGCGGTGGCGGATGCGACCCGCTGAAGTTCAAGGAGAACGGCCTCACCATCGACGGCCACGGGACGCTGCACGGCACCGCGACCCTCGCGGAGGCCGGGGCGGTGCCGAACGGCCCGTACGTGGTGAAGGTCAACGACGGCACGAAGGAGGCGACCGCACCGCTCACCGTCGAGGCCGTGGCGGCCGGCGACCGCGAGATCTCACTCTCGCGGGACAGCGGCCCCGTCGGCAGCGTGATCACGGTCAGCGGCAGGAACTACAACCCGGACCGCTGGATCAACGTCATCGGCCTCGACGCCACGGGCACCGGGATCGACGACAGCGCGGTCTACGTCAAGAGCGGACCGGACGGCACCTTCGACGTCGAGTTCACCGTGGTCTCCGACGCCGTCGTCGCGGTCCAGGCCGACGAGGGCAACGATCCGGCGACCGTGCGGACCGTCCCGTTCACCGTCTCCACGGGCGGGGGAGGTGACGGAACGAACGCCGAGCAGAGGCTGAGCACCTCGGTCAGGGCCGGGACGCTGTCCATGGTCCAGGACGGCGACACCGTCGACTTCGGCACGACGGTCCTGGGCACCGGCAGCGGTGTGCAGCGCTCCCGGCTCAACCGGGTCGAGGTGGAGGACGCCCGCGGCGTCAACAGCGGCTGGTCCCTCACCGCCACCCTCACCGACTTCACCGGCACCGGCGGGAGCACCCTCCCGGCCGGGGCCGTGCGGTGGAAGCCCAGGTGCGCGGCGCAGAACGGAAGCGTCGGGGTGCCGGTGGCCGGGTCGCCGACCGTGCTCGGCAGCGAGGCGGCGAGCCTGTGCCGGATGGGGCCGGACGGCTCCCGCCCGTTCACCGGCGGCCGGTTCGACGCCGACGCCGATCTCACGCTCACCCTTCCCGGATTCACCCGCCCCGGAGATTACAGCGCCACCCTGACCCTCACACTTCTCTGATCTCCGGTCCCCGAACTCCGGCCCGAGCTCACTGAGATTCCTGAGATCTCCGAGTTCTCCGAGCACGGAAAAGGAAATCCCCGAGGCGCCCGCCCGCTCCCCGACTCATCGGAGCGGGCGGGCGTCGCCATTCCGAATCCGGAGAAATTCCCGCAGCCGCGGACGAGAACCACGGATGACAACCGCGGACGACACCCATGGAGGAGCAGCATGCCCGTCCGGCAATCGAGGAGAACCGAAAGAACGGGTGCGGCGTTGCGCCGGGCCGTCGCCCTCACCGCGGGGGCCGTGCTCGTCTGGACCGGCGGAACCGTCGCACTCGCCCCCGCCGCCCTGGCCGGCACCGTCACCCCGACCGTCCACTGCGCCCTGCCCGCCGGACAGGGCGAGGCGACCGGGCCGCAGCAGATGAGCGTCGACCTCTCGCCGTCGATCGTCGACCCGGGCGGCAAGGTCCACGCCAAGGTCGTCCTCGGCCCCTCCCCCGCCACCAGCGGGCTCAGCCTGAACGACGTGCCCACCACCCCCAGCATCGACCTCGCCATGTCCGGCGGCGCCACCGGCACGGTCACCGTCACCGGACCCCAGGTCAACCTCGACATCCCGGCCGGCAAACCGATCGAGATCCCGCCGTACGAAGGGGACTTCCTCATCCCCGCCGACGCGAGCGGCCCGATCACCTTCACCCCGGTGCGCAACCTGACGCGTACGAAGGTGCTCGGCTCCACCTACGAGACCCCGTGCGACGTGGTGAGCGGCGGCGGCTCCATCGGCACGGTGACCGCCGAGGGCACCGCGGGACACCCGGCCACCCTGACCGCGCCCGCCACCCCCGTCCGGCCGTCCACCGCCGTCGCCCTGACCGGCAGCCTGTGGACCGCCGGAGCCACCCCCGTTCCCTCGCTGTGCGCGGCGGACGGCGGCGGCTGCGACCCCGGCAAGTTCGTCTCCGGCACCCTCGCGATCAGCGGCTCGGGGGAGCTGACCGGCAGCGCGGTGCTCGCCGCCGCGGGCACCGTGCCCGACGGTTCGTACCTGGTGAAGGTCGGCGACGGCACGAAGGAGGCGACCGCGCCCCTGACCGTGAAGGCGTTAGCCCCCACCGGACCGCGAGCCATCACGCTCTCCCGCTCCGGTGCGCCGGTCGGCAGCGTCGTGAAGGTCACCGGCAGCAACTACTTCCAGGACCGGTGGATCAACACCGTCGGCCTGGACGCGAGCGGGGCGACCCTCGACGACACCGCCGTCTACGTGAAGAGCACTCCCGACGGAACGTTCAGCGCCGACTTCACCGTCTCCGACCCGGCCATCACCGCGATCCAGGTGGACGAGGGCAACGATCCGGCCACCGTGCTGACCACACCGTTCACCGTGACCGACGCCTCCGCGACCCTCTCCGCGGGCGCCGCGAAGGTGAAACCGGGCGGCACGATCGCCCTCTCCGGCGGAGACTGGCCGACCGGCGCCACCCCCGCGGCCGAGCTCTGCGCCGCCGACGGGAGCGCCTGCGACAGTGCGCGGATCAGCGGCTCCACCCTCCGGATCGGTACCGACGGGGCGCTCGCAGGCACCGTCACCGTGGCCGGATCCACCCCGCGCGCCGTGTACGCGCTCCGGGTCACCGCCGGGGGAGCACAGGCCCTCACCCCGCTGACCGTGGCCCCGTCCTTCATCGTCCTCACCCCGTCCGCCGGTCCCCGGGGCACCGCCGTCACCGTCGTCGGGCAGGGCTTCGCGAAGGTCGCCACCGTGTCCGTCGTCGGACTGCGGGCCGACGGGTCGAAGACCTCGGACCCGGCGCGGACGAAGGTGGTCGGGCTGGACGGGGCGTTCTCGCAGACCTTCACGGTCGACGCCGCGGACACCGTCGCGATCCGCGTCCGGGAGGTCCTCGTCAACCCGCGCACCGAGACGGCGGCGTTCACCGTCCAGGACGGCACCGTGCCCGCCGGACCGGCCTTCGCGCTCTCGCCGCCCGAGGGGCCCGTAGGCACGGCGGTACAGGTGACCGGCCGGGGCTTCGCCCCCGTCGCCACGGTCTCGGTGACCGGCCGCACCGCGGACGGGAAACAGACCTCGGACCCGTACGTCACCCGGGTCGTCGGACTCGACGGGACGTTCGCCCTCGACTTCACCGTCCGGGACCCGGCGACGAAGGCGATCAGGGCCTGCGAGGTGCTCGTGAACGGAAAAATTATCCAGCAGTCGTTCACCGTGGGTTAACGACGGTTCACCTGTGGTGCACGGAGGGTGGCCGGAGGCGTCGGCCGACCAGGACGCGCGTAGATGTCCACGGATCGGCCGGCGCCGCGCTGACCGGCGGTTATTCTCCGGCGCCCCGACGCCGCTCCTGGCGACGCCCGGATTCTGGACGAGGTCTTCCGCTGAGCGGACTCGCTCGCTACTGTCCCAAAAAACTGCACGCCCCGTGGCGCCACAGCCGCGGAGCGCAGCCGGTGCCATGGCCAGGCCGGCGGCCTCTCCGTGCGTCGCCGCTGGGACCGGCGGCGCACATTCCGTGGGGATCAGCCGCCGCCGCTCACCACAGAGGAGAGGGCGTCGTGACCGCGGAGACCTCCCAGACGCTCGACCGGGGACTGAGAGTCCTCAAACTGCTTGCCGACACCGATCACGGCCTGACCGTCACCGAGTTGTCCAACAGACTCGGGGTCAACCGGACCGTGGTCTACCGTCTGCTCGCCACCCTGGAACAACACGCCCTGGTGCGCCGCGATCTCGGCGGCCGGGCCAGAGTGGGCCTGGGCGTGCTGCGCCTGGGCCGTCAGGTGCACCCGCTCGTCCGGGAAGCCGCGCTGCCCGCGCTGCGGTCCCTCGCGGAGGACATCGGGGCCACCGCACACCTCACGCTGGTCGACGGCAGCGACGCGCTCGCGGTCGCGGTGGTCGAGCCGACCTGGACCGACTACCACGTGGCCTACCGGGCCGGTTTCCGCCATCCGCTGGACCGGGGTGCCGCGGGCCGGGCGATACTCGCGGCCCGCCAGAAGCCGGTCGGCGAGACCGCCTTCACCCTCACCCACGGCGAACTGGAGGCCGGGGCGAGCGGTGCGGCGGCGGCACTGGTGGGGGTGACGGGCGTCGAGGGCAGCGTGGGCGTCGTGATGCTCGCGGACTCCGTGCCCGAACGGGTCGGCCCCCGGGTGGTGGACGCGGCCCGCGAGGTGGCGGACGCGCTGCGGTAGACGGCCGGGCGGGACATACGCGGCCGGGGCCGGGCACGGGCCGACCGGTCCCGGGCCCCGCGCCGACCGGCCCCGGGCCGACCGGTCCCGTGCCCCGAGTCCGGGTCCCGGCCCCTGTGCCCCGAGTCCGGGCCCCGGGTCCGGCAGGCAGCGGGCGGTGCCCCGTGTCCGGTGGGCGCACCGTTTGGCTCCGGGAGCGCGCCCCGGCGGTTAAATTGGGCGGGTGCTCACTCGTCATTCGCGCTCCCGGACCCTCGCCCTGTGCTCCCTGCCCGTCCTCGCCCTGTTCGGTGTGGCCGCCTTCGCGCCGCTGCCGTTCACCCTGGCGCAGCCCGGCACGACCGCGAACGTGCTCGGGAAGGACCACGGCACCCCGGTGATCAGCATCAAGGGCACGCCCACCCGCCCGACCAGGGGCGAGCTGCGGATGACGACCATCGTCGCGACCGGCCCCACCGCCGATGTCGGCATCGGCGATGTGGTCGACAGCTGGTTCCGTACGGACCGCGCGGTCCTGCCCCGCGAATCCGTCTACCCGACCGGCGGCTCCGAGAAGGAGATCGAGAAGCACAACCTCGAAGACATGCGGAAGTCGCAGGACACCGCCGTCGACGCGGCCCTCAACTACCTGGGCAAGCCCAGGGGTTCGGTCGACGTCACCCTGCACCTCGCCGATGTGGGCGGGCCCAGCGCGGGCCTGTTCTTCGCCCTCGGCATCATCGACAAGCTGGACGGCGACGGCCACGGCGGCGACCTCACCGGGGGCCGCAACATCGCGGGCACCGGCACGATCGACGCGAACGGCAAGGTCGGTGCGGTCGGCGGGGTCTCGCTGAAGACCCAGGCCGCTCGCCGCGACGGGGCGACCGTCTTCCTCGTCCCGAAGGCCGAGTGCCGGGAGGCGGGCGCCGAACTGCCCGAGGGGATCAAGTTGATCCCGGTCACGACGCTGAAGGACGCGGTGTCCTCGCTCCGGTCCCTGGAACAGGGGCGCAAGGTCCCGAGCTGCTGACCCCGTCACTGCCGACCCCGCCGGCCCCGCCGGAAGGGCCGTCCGCCCCCTCGGAGGAACCGCCGGCCCCGGCGGAGGGGCCGTCGGCGTCGTCCATCGTGCGCCACGCGGGGAACACCAGCGGGCTCAGCGTCGCCAGCAGGTACGTTCCGCCCATCGCCAGCAGCGCCCCGCGCGCGCCCGCGCTCTCCACCAGCAGCCCGGCCGCGAGGCCGCCCACCGGCATGGCCAGTTCACAGCCCGCCGTGAGGGCTCCGGAGACCCGGCTGCGCAGTTCCTCGGGCACCCTGCCGTAGATCACCGTCGTCAGGATCGGGTTCAGCACCCCGCCCGCCAGGCCGCTCAGCACCATGGTCACGGCGAGCGGTGTCGTCGTCCCGGTCAGCGCCGCGACCACATACCTGGGCGCGCCGCACAGCACCACGCACACCGTGAACACGGCCCGTCGCGAGAACCGGTGCCCCACCGCCCCGTACAGCAGCGCCCCGGTCAGTCCGCCCGCGCCGAACAGGGCGGTGAGCAGTCCGATGTCCCGGGCCCCGCCCAGCTCCTCGGAGGCGTGCACCGGCAGCAGCACGGCGCCCCAGCCCTGATCGGTGCCGTTCATGAAGAGCACCATGAGCACGACGGCCAGCAGCAGCCGGTTGCCCAGCAAGTAGGCGTAGCCCTCGCGCAGTTCGCCGCGGTACGCCCGGAACGAGATCGGCTCGGCGGCCCTGCTCGGCTCGGCGGCGCGCACTCCCCGTACCCCCACCGCGACCAGCAGCGCGGACACCAGGAAGGTCGCCGCGTCCAGCAGCAGTACGGTCTCCGCGCCGACCAGGGCGATCAGTACGCCCGCCAGCGCCGCCCCGGTCATCCGGGCGCCGCGCGAGACCGCGTCGAAGAGGGAGGCGGCGCGCGCCAGGGTGGTGCCCGCGTGCTCGGCGAGGTCGGGGACGAGGACGTAGCGGGCCGTGTTGCCCGGGGTGTGCAGGAGCCCGCCCACCGCCATCAGCGCGCACAGCATCCAGAAGGCGAGGACGCCCGCCTGGTGCAGCAGCGGGACGGCGGCGACGGACGCGCCGCACACCAGGTCGGAGGCCACGGAGACCCGGCGGCGCCCGATCCGGTCGATGACGGGGCCACCGATCAGCGCGGAGACGACGATCGGCAGGGTCGCGCAGAAGGCGACGACACCGGCCCGCCCCGCGCTGCCCGTCGTCTCCAGGACGAACCACGGCACCCCGATCAGAGTGAGCGAAGTGCCGGCCGTGGATATGGAGTTGGCGGTGAGAAGTGCGGCGATCGGTTTACGGTTCCCCCCGTTCATGCCTAGACCGCTCGGGGGGAGCGGCAGACGAACGATTCCCGTCCGGGCAGTATGCGCAGGCCCAACTCGACGAGCGTCCAGCCCAGTTGCGTACGAAGGGTCCAGGAGGAGGGGCGGGCGGTTCGCGGGGCGCGGGTGGACCGGGACGTGCGGGCCGTACGGAACTCGGCTGCCTGTTCCCGCAGTTCGGTGGAGCGGAGGTGGTGCAGCGACAGGTGCGTTTCCGGGTTCATGACGGATTCCTCTCGGGCGTCGGGCTCGGGCGTCGGGTTCGGCTGTCGGGGCCGCTCGTCGGGGCCGGGCATGGGGACCGGTCAGTGGGTCCGGTTGTCGGGGATCAGTCGTTGGGGCGCGGGAAGAGGTGCAGATGGGTGCGGACGACGGCCGAACCCTCGGTGCCCTCGGGGACGCGGTCCCGGTAGCTCTCGATCAGCTCATGGATCTTCTCGGCCAGCTCCAGCGAGAGCTCCGGCGTCAGGCGCATCTTGAAGTTGCTGGCGTCCCAGCTGCGCAGCCACTCCTCGGGCCATTCGTGCATGGTGCCGAGCCAGGTGTTCAGCTCCTGGGCGTGCGTGGTGGCCATCTCGTGCAGCACGACTCCGATGGCGCCGCGCACCTCCGGGTCGGGGTCGCGGAGAAAGTCCCCGCTGCGGTCGAAGGCCATGCCCGCGTGCCTGGCCCGCCACCACCGTTCGCGCCCCTTGCCGAGCTCCGGGTCCTCCTCGACGAAGTCGTGCGCGGCCAGCTGCCGCAGGTGGTAGCTGGTGGCGCCGCTGGACTCGCCGAGCCGGTCGGCGAGCCCCGAGGCGGTGGCGGGGCCGAACTCCCGCAGCGCGGTGAGCAGCCGGATGCGGAGGGGATGGGCGAGCACCCGCAGGGTGCGGGCGTCGACATGGTGGATGTTCGGGCCGGGAGGCGTGTCGCCGTCGGCTTCTCTCGTTGCCATGCCCCGACTCTATGAGTTGCAAAAGGATTTTGCAACGCTTCTTTGCAAGATTCCTTTGCAACTTCGGGGAGTTGCCTGGGAGTTGCCCGGAGCTGCCCGGAGTTGTCCGGGAGTCGTCCAGGGGAGGGGCCTCACCCCTTCTTGATGAATCCCTCCTGGATCAGCCAGTCCTTCGCCACCTCGTGCGGGTCCTGCCCGTCCACGTCCACCTTGGCGTTGAGCACCTGGGCGACCTCGGTCGTCAGTTTCCGGCTGACCGGATCGAGCAGCGCCGCGATCTCCGGGTACTTCTCGAAGGTCTTGGTGTGGACGACCGGTGCCGCGTTGTAGTTGGGGAAGAAGTGCCTGTCGTCCACGAGGACTTCGAGGTCCATGGCCCTGATCCGGCCGTCCGTGGTGAACACCTCGCCCAGCAGGCAGGAGTCGGACTTCGAGACCTGGGTGTAGATGATCCCGGCGTCCATCTTCTTGATGTTGGCGGCCGGGACCGACATCCCGTACGCCTTCTCCATCCCGGGCAGCCCGTCGTCGCGGGAGGCGAACTCGTTCTCCACGCAGATCGTCACCACCGCCGGGTTCTTCTTCGCCAGGGCGGCCACGTCGGAGAGCGTCCGCAGGTGGTACTTCGCGTTGTTCCTCCGGCTGATGGCGAGTGCGTAGGTGTTGTTGAGGGTGGACTTCGGGAGCCAGGTCACCCCGTTCCTCCGGTCCTCGTCGCGGACCGCCTCCCACTGCTTCAGCGGGTCGGGGATCGGCTTCGCGTGGCCCAGGTACGTGATCCAGCCGGTGCCCGTGTACTCGTACATCGCGTCCGCGTCGCCCTTGACGATCGCCTCGCGGGCACTGATCGAGCCGGGCAGGTTCGTCCGGTCCAGCACCTCCGCGCCGGCGGCCTTGAAGACCAGGCCGATCATCTGGCCCAGGACGATGTTCTCGCTGAAGTTCTTCGACGTGACGGTCAGCGAGGCGCCGTCCAGGGGCCGCCCCCGGCCGACCGAGCCCGGCGCCACGTCGTCCACCATCGGCGAACCGCTCTTCAGCCCGCACCCGGCGAGCACCAGCACCAGCACCACCGCCCCCGCCAGCCCGGCACGTACCCTCCGCGCACCCGTCAACCCGCCTCCGGTCCAGGTGCCCATCACCCCACCTCCAGTCCGCGCGGTGTCAGCGCCAGCTCGGCCAGCGAGGCCAGCCAGTCCACCAGCAGCGCCAGCACCACCGTCAGTACGGAACCGAGCACCAGCACCGGCATCCGCTGGGTCTGGATGCCCGAGGTGATCAGGTCCCCGAGGCCGCCGCCGCCGACGAACGTGGCCAGGGTCGCCGTACCGACGTTGAGCACCAGCGCCGTCCGCACACCGGCCAGGATCAGTGGGACGGCGAGCGGCAGCTCGACCTTGGTGAGCGTCCCCGTCGCCGACATGCCGATGCCGCGCGAGGCCTCGACCAGGTTCGGTTCGATCGCCCGGAGACCGGCGACCGTGTTGGAGAACACCGGCAGCACCGCGTAGATCACCATGCCGATGATCGCCGTCGAAGGACCGATTCCCAGCCAGATCACCAGCAGCGCCAGCAGACCGATCGCCGGGGTCGCCTGCCCGATGTTCGCGACCGCCGTGACCACCGGCGCGCCCCTGCTCAGCCCGCGCCGGGTCAGCGCGATCCCCAGCGGAATGGCGATGATCAGCACCCAGAACGTCGAGATCGCGGTCAGCCTCACATGCTGCCACCAGCGCAGTTGCACATTGCCGCCGGTGAGCGAGTTCCGTGCGATCGAGTCCAGGTGGACGTTGGTGATCCACAGATAGGTCACCACCAGCACGACCACCAGCACGAGGGGCATCGTCACCAGCTTGCGCCAGGTGATCCGGCGCGGCGGCCCGGCCGGCGGCGGGGCGGGCTCCTCCTCCTCGTCGCGGAAGGCATGGCCCTTGACGTCGTGTTCGCCGGGCGGGCGGTCCTCGTCGGAGGAGGGCTCGGGAGGCACCCGGGTCCCGGCACGCACCCGACGGGAGAGCACCCGCTCCCGGCGGGCGGATTCCCGCTCCCCATGAGGGCTTCGGTCCCGGCGGGATTCCCGGTTCGGGCGGGGCTCCCGGTCCCGGTGGGGCTCCCCGTCCGCGGGCGGGTGGGGGGTCATCCGCTCACACCGCCCTCCAGCTCCGCCTCGGTCTGGTGGCTGCGCATCTCCTCCAGGTCGTGCTGGTGCTCGATCGCGGCGAGCCGGTCGGCCTCCAGCAGTTCGTGGACGGAGTTCATCAGCGTGTGCATGTTCACGACCCCGATGAACTCGCCGCGCCGCCCGGTGACCGCGACCCGCCCGCCGCTGTCGGTCAGTACCGCCTCCAGCGCGTCGTGCAGCGTCGCGTCCCGGGTCACCGTGTCGTGGACCAGCTGCCCGGCCCGCGCCAGCGAACCGCGGGCCCGCATCAGGTCGCCGCGCCGCAGCCACTTGTACGGGCGGTTCCTGCGGTCCAGCATCAGCAGCTCGTTGTGCGGGCCGCTGCGCAGCTTGTTGAAGATCGACTGGAGCGGGTCGTCGACCGTCACCGTCGGGAACTGGGCCATCTCCACGTCCCGTACGCGGGTGAGGTTGAGCCGCTTCAACGCCGCCCCCGCACCCACGAACCCCGAGACGAAGTCGTCGGTCGGGTTGGTGAGGATCGCCTCCGGGGTGTCGAACTGCGCGATGTGCGAACGCTCCCGCAGCACCGCGATCCGGTCGCCCAGCTTGATCGCCTCGTCGAAGTCGTGGGTGACGAAGACGATCGTCTTGTGCAGCTCGTGCTGGAGCCGGATCAGCTCGTCCTGGAGGTGGTCGCGGGTGATCGGGTCGACCGCGCCGAACGGCTCGTCCATCAGCAGCACCGGCGGATCGGCGGCCAGCGCCCGCGCCACCCCCACCCGCTGCTGCTGCCCGCCGGAGAGCTGGCGCGGATAGCGCCCGTGGAACTCGCGCGGATCGAGCCCGACCAGGTCGAGCATCTCCTCGACCCGGTCCTTCACCCGTGACTTGGACCAGCCGACCATCCTCGGCACCAGGGCGATGTTCTCGGCGACCGTCATGTGCGGGAAGAGCCCGGACGACTGGATCGCGTAACCGATCTTGCGGCGCAGCCTCACCGGGTCGATGTCGGTGACGTCCTCGTCGCCGATCCTGATCCGCCCCGACGACGGCTCGATCAGCCGGTTGATCATCTTCAGGGTGGTGGACTTCCCGCAGCCGGACGGCCCCACGAAGATCACCGTCTCGCCGGCCCTGATGTCCATCGAGACGTTGTCCACCGCAGGGCTGGGATTGCCCGGGTACCGCTTGGTCAGGTCCTCCAGCTGGATGGTGGCCCCGGAGGTGGTCCTCGTCGGCGCCGCACTGTCGGCGGCCGTGCTCCCTGCGGCGGTCCCGGACACGGATTCTCGGGCCTCAGACACGGATCCCCCTCGGGATGGTGAGCCGCCCCAGCAGCACGTACGCGGCGTCGAAGAGCAGGGCGAGGACGACGATGCCGAGCGTGCCCGCGAGGACCTGGTTCATCGCGTTGGCGCTGCCCAGCGAGGCGATGCCGCGGAAGATCTCGTTGCCCAGACCGGGACCCGAGGCGTACGCGGCGATGGCGGCGATGCCCATCAGCATCTGGGTGGAGACCCGGATGCCGGTGAGGATCGGCGGCCAGGCGAGCGGCAGCTCGACCCGGCACAGCCGGGCCGGGCGCGACATCCCGATGCCCTTCGCCGCGTCCACCAGCGCGGGATCGACCCCGCGCAGCCCCACGATGGAGTTGCGGACGATGGGCAGCAGCCCGTACAGCGTCAGGGTGATCACCGTGGGCGCGACCCCGAGGCCGACCAGCGGGATCAGCAGACCGATCGCGGCGAGGGAGGGGATGGTGAGGACCGTCGCCGTGGACGTGATGGCCAGCGACCCGGCCCAGCCGCTGCGATAGGTGACGACCCCGATCAGGACACCCAGCACGGTGGCGATGACCATGCACTGGAACACGGCGCTGACGTGCTGGTACGCGTCGGTGAGCAGCTGTTGGTGCCGGTTTCCCAGATACTCCCAGAAGCTCACGCGCCACTCCTCGGCTCAGTCGTCGTCCTCCGCGGCCTGCTCGACGAGCGGGATGACGCGCAGCGGGACCGGGTTCTCCATGACGATGGCCGTGGAGGCCCGGACGATGCCATCAAAACCGACGACCAGGTCGATCACCCGTTGGAGATCGGCGTTGGAACGCGCCACGAGACGGCACAGCATGTCGCCGTGCCCGGTGGTGGTGTGCAGCTCCAGCACCTCCGGCACACCGGCCAAGTGGGCCCGTACGTCGGCGCCTTGGCCCTGTTTGATCTCCAGCGTCGCGAACGCGGTGACGGGGTAGCCGAGCGCCGCCGGATCGACCGTCGGACCGAAGTCGCGGATGACTCCATTCGACTGAAGCCGGTCGAGCCGGGCCTGCACCGTGCCCCGTGCCACGCCGAGCCTGCGCGACGCCTCCAGCACCCCGATGCGGGGTTCGCGGGCCAGCAGCACGATGAGCCTGCCGTCCAGTCGATCGATCGCCACGGTCCGCCCCCGGAGGTTCTCGTTGATGGTCATCATGTACAGATAGCCCGGTCATCATCCCCAACCGCTGTACAGATTGCCCAGCAGATTCGCGAACTGTTGCGCACCTTGCGGAGCGGCGAGAGCCTTCGAACATGACTGAGACTCTGCACACCACCCCCGACACCGGGCTCGGCAACCAGGAAACAAGTGAAGAGCCGAGGCGGAGCGGAGCGGAGCGGCAGGCCGACCCCTTCCCGGTCAAGGGAATGGACGCGGTCGTCTTCGCCGTCGGCAACGCCAAGCAGGCCGCGCACTACTACTCGACGGCCTTCGGGATGAAGCTGGTCGCCTACTCCGGACCGGAGAACGGCAGCCGGGAAACGGCGAGTTACGTACTGACCAACGGCTCGGCCCGTTTCGTCTTCACCTCCGTCATCAAGGCGGCCACCGACCACGGCCGCTTCCTCGCCGACCACGTCGCCGAGCACGGCGACGGCGTCGTCGACCTGGCCATCGAGGTCCCGGACGCCCGCGCGGCCTACGCGTATGCGGTCGAGCACGGCGCCCGCGGCCTCGACGAGCCGTACGAGGTGAAGGACGAGCACGGCACCGTCGTGCTCGCCGCGATCGCCACGTACGGCAGGACCCGCCACACCCTCGTGGAACGCACCGGTTACGAGGGCCCGTACCTGCCCGGCTACGTCGCCGCCGCCCCGATCGTCGAGCCGCCGGCCAAGCGCACCTTCCAGGCCATCGACCACTGCGTCGGCAACGTGGAACTCGGCCGGATGAACGAGTGGGTCGGCTTCTACAACAAGGTCATGGGCTTCACCAACATGAAGGAGTTCGTGGGCGACGACATCGCCACCGAGTACTCCGCCCTCATGTCCAAGGTCGTCGCCGACGGCACGCTCAAGGTCAAGTTCCCGATCAACGAGCCGGCGATCGCCAAGAAGAAGTCCCAGATCGACGAGTACCTGGAGTTCTACGGCGGCGCCGGCGTCCAGCACATCGCGCTCGCCACGAACGACATCGTCGCCTCGGTGCGGGCGATGCGCGCGGCGGGCGTCCAGTTCCTGGACACCCCCGACTCGTACTACGACACCCTCGGCGAGTGGGCCGGCGAGACCCGTGTGCCCGTGGAGATCCTGCGCGAGCTGAAGATCCTCGTCGACCGCGACGAGGACGGCTACCTGCTGCAGATCTTCACCAAGCCGGTACAGGACCGCCCGACCGTCTTCTTCGAGATGATCGAGCGCCACGGCTCGATGGGCTTCGGCAAGGGCAACTTCAAGGCCCTGTTCGAGGCGATCGAGCGCGAGCAGGAGAAGCGCGGCAACCTCTGACCGCCCGGCCCGCCGGACGAGCGGCCGCCGGCCCGCCGGACGGCCCGGTGCGCCGGCCCGTCCGGCGGGCGGCCGGTTCCGGGGGCGTCGGCAGCCGGTCGCGGGCCTACCGCCGCGGGCCGTCCGCCGGGGGAGTGTCCAGGTCGTCCAGGGCCTCCTGGGCGGCCGGACCGGCCAGGGGCGAGAACCGCAGGGTGGTGCGCAGCGCCTCCTCCAGATTGCGGCGCGCCGAACCGTACTGCCCCAACTCCTTCTGGACCACGCCCAGGTGGTAGGCGTACAAGGCGTTCCGCCCGCCCGTGTCGACCGCGTGGGAGGCGTAATCCAGGGCGGCGGACGGGTCGCCGGAGCGGTGCAGGGCCCAGCCCAGCGCGTCCGCCACCGCCGCGCTGCGGTGCGACCGCGCCCACTCGGCCTCCAGCACCTTCACCGCCTCGGCCGGATCGCCGTGATCGGCCTCGAAACGGCCGCGCAGCAGCGCGTCGTCCACGCCCCGGGCGGTGTCGCGGGCGAGCGCCTCGCCGAGCCGGGCGTACTGGCTGCGGGCCTCTCTGCCCAGCCCCAGCGACTCGTACAACTCGCCCAGCTCCAGCAGGTACTCGGGCCGGGGCAGACCCGCCAGGGCCGCCTGGTAGTCGCGCCGCGCCTCGTCCGTGCGGCCGAGCGCCGCCAGCGCCCTGGCCCGGCCCGCGAGCGACGGATGGTGGGTGCGGTCGGTCCGCAGCGCCGCACCGTACTGTGCGACCGCCTCCTCCGGCTCGCCCCGCTCCCAGGCCAGCTCGCCCAGCAGATGCAGGCACTGCGCCTTCTGCGCCGGTGTGGTGGCCCGGTCCGCCGCCTCCTGCGCGCTCGACAGCGCGTCCTCGGGCCGGCCCCGGTCCCCGTACATCCGCGCCCTCCGCACGAGCGCCGGGACCCCGGAGCGCAACGCCGTGAACCTCTCCACCGCAGCACTCTCCGACCCGCTGTCGCCCAGGCCCTTGTAGGCGTCGATCAGCGCCGGATACACGGCCCACTGCTTCGGCTCCCGCGCCCGCACCCGCTCGCCCCACTTCTTCGCCGTCACGAAGTCGTGCCGGGCATTGGCGAGCTCCGCGAGCCCCACCCAGGCCGCGGTGTTCCCCTTCTCCCCGGGCTCCGCGCCCAGCGAGTGCTTCAGCGCCCGCTCGGCCCGGCCGTAGGACGCCGCGTCCGCGGAACGCCGCCCCCACTCCACGTAGGCCGCACCGAGCACCGCCCAGGACCGCGCGTCGGACGGGTGCGCGTCCACCCACCGCCGGCGGTCCCCGATCAGCGCCCTCAGGTCGGACAGGGCGGCGGGGGAACCCGCGACCGTCGCCGCCAGCGCCCGCGAGACGGAACCGGGCACGGGCGGGGGCGGAGCCTTCTTCCCCTCGTCGTCGGGCACGGCCACCACCGCCCCCGTCACCAGCACCGCACCCGCCACCACGCCCAGGGCGGCCCTGCGCAGCGTCGTCCGCAGCGACACGGGAGGAGGCTCGGCCGACAGCATGGGATCGGGCGGCGGCACGGGAGCGGCAAGGACCGTCGCCGAAGGAGCCGAGGGAACGGAGGAGGCGCAGGCGCCGGGGGAGCCGGACGGGTCAAGGGGCGAGCGGCCCGGATCGGGGGGCTGCGGAGGCTGCTGCGGCGTGACGTCCATGCCGATCACTCTGCGTCAGTAATAAGATCACAATGCGTCTTGCGGAGGCCACCGCAGACGGGTTCACACCAATGGGCCCGGATGCCACGCTTGGATCATGAACGGTCTTCTCGAACGACTGAGCTCGGGCCTGCCCGCCGAGGCGCTGATCACCGACCCGGACGTCATGGCGTCGTACGCCCACGACATGGCGAGCTTCTGCGACGCCGGCGCGCCCGCCGTCGTCGTGCTCCCGCGCACCGCGGAACAGGTCCAGCATGTCATGCGCACCGCGACGGCCCTGCGCGTCCCGGTCGTTCCGCAGGGAGCCCGTACCGGCCTGTCGGGCGCGGCCAACGCCTCCGACGGCTGCATCGTGCTGTCCCTGGTGAAGATGGACCGGATCCTGGAGATCAACCCCGTCGACCGGATCGCCGTCGTCGAACCCGGCGTGGTCAACGCGGTGCTGTCCCGGGCGGTCGACGAGCACGGCCTCTACTACCCGCCGGATCCCTCCAGCTGGGAGATGTGCACCATCGGCGGCAACATCGGTACCGCGTCCGGCGGTCTGTGCTGTGTGAAGTACGGGGTCACCGCCGAGTACGTACTCGGCCTCGACGTCGTCCTCGCCGACGGACGCCTGCTCACCACCGGCCGACGCACCGCCAAGGGTGTCGCCGGGTACGACCTCACCCGGCTCTTCGTCGGTTCCGAGGGCAGCCTCGGCATCGTCGTCCGGGCCGTGCTCGCGCTGAAGCCCCGGCCGCCGCGGCAACTGGTGCTGGCCGCCGAGTTCCCGAGCGCGGCGACCGCCTGCGACGCGGTCTGCCGGATCATGGAGCGTGGTCACACTCCGTCACTCCTCGAACTGATGGACCGCACCACGATCCGGGCCGTCAACCGGCTGACCAACATGGGTCTTCCCGACACCACCGAGGCGTTGCTGCTCGCCGCCTTCGACACCCCGGACCCGTCGGCGGACCTGGCCGCCGTCGCCGAACTGTGCACCGCCGCCGGCGCCACCGACGTGGTCCCGGCGGAGGACTCCGCCGAGTCCGAAATGCTGCTCCAGGCCCGGCGCACGGCGCTCACCGCACTGGAGACCGTCAGCTCGGCCACGATGATCGACGACGTCTGCGTACCGCGCTCGAAGCTCGCCGCGATGTTGGAGGGCACCGCGGCCGTCGCCGAGAAGCACGGCCTCACCATCGGTGTCTGCGCGCACGCGGGCGACGGCAACACCCACCCCGTGGTCTGCTTCGACCACACCGACGCCGACGAGTCCCGGCGGGCCCGTGAGTCGTTCGACGAGATCATGGCGCTCGGCCTGGAACTCGGCGGCACGATCACCGGCGAACACGGCGTCGGAGTCCTGAAGAAGGAGTGGCTCGCACGCGAACTCGGCGAGGTGGGCGTCGAACTGCACCGGGGCATCAAGCAGGCGTTCGACCCGCTGGGACTGCTCAACCCCGGCAAGGTGTTCTGAGGGGCGGGCGGTACGGCACCCCCGCCCGCGCCCCGTCCCTGTAACCGTTCCAGCTGCCCGTGCTCCCTCCGTCCGTGCTTCCTGACCCGCCTTCGTCCCCGCTCCCTCACGCGTCGCCGTTCTGGGACTCGTCCGACGGCCACGGGTCGCGCATCCACAGGTCGTCGGCCGGCAGCGGGGCGAGCAGGTCGGCGAGGCCCTCGTCGATGCCGAGCCGCTCGGCCTCGGTGCCGGGCGGGACCACCCGCAGCGTCCGCTCCACCCACGCGGCCACCTGGGCGGAGGGCACCTCCAGGAGCGCGTTCCCGTCCGGCGAGGTCAGGGCGACGAAGATCACGTTGCGCTGGTCGACCTTGGTCGGCCAGATCCGCACGTCCCCGTGACCGCACGGCCGGAACACGCCCTCGACCAGCAGATCGCGGGCGAACGTCCAGTGGACGGGGAAGTCCGAGCCGATGTGAAAGGCGACGTGCACGGCGTACGGATCCGCCGCGCGATACGTCAGCCGGGCGGGGACGGGGATGCTGCGCTCGGGCGACAGGACCAGCTTGAGTTCCAGCTCGCGTTCCACGACGGTGTGCATGAGTGCGTCCTTCCGGTGCCTGTGGACCGGTCCCATGACCGGCCCGCACAAGGAGAGAGCGCCCTCCCCGCCATCTATTACGCGACTTCTGGAAAAAATTTCGGCGGGACCGGAAAGTGGCCCAAAGCCCTGGAGCGGCCCGGGGGTGCGCGGGCTTCTGGTAGATGTGGACCCGTCGCATTCATGCCTCGAAGAGATACGGGAACGGTGATGAGCGCCCCAACCCCGGAGCCCGGTGACGCAAGCCCCCGCGAGGGGTACTACCCCGACCCCTCCATTCCCGGCTACGTCCGGTACTGGAACGGCGCCTCGTGGGTGCCCGGCACGAGCCGGCCCGCCCCGGAGCAGGGCGAGTCGACGGCCGAGGCGCTCCCCGAAGCGGTGTCCGGCCCGCAGTCCCTGCCGCAGTCGCAGTCGCCGCGGTCACAGCCGGCCCGGCAGCAGCCGCAACAGCAGTCGTCGGATCCGGCGCCGGTGGACGAGACCGGTCCGATCTTCCTGGACGAGGAGCCCGCCCAGGGCAGCCGCCCCGAACCGGCGAGCGCCTGGCAGGCCGACCCCTCCCGGCAGACGGGCTTCGGCGGGGAACACGACCGACGGGTCTCCTGGGGCGGCACCGCCCGACCCGGTGAACAGGACGGCGGACCCGGCCGGTCGGACGCCACGGGCCGACCGGACGACCGGGGGCCGGCAGGGGCGCCGGAGCCCGGGGGCGTCGCAGCCTCGGACCCCGGCCGTGATCCGCGTACGCCCGCGGGCCGCGCCACGGCCGACCGGGTGCCCGAGGTCCGTACCCCCGCCGACGGCGCATCCGCGGACCCCCGCCGCCCCGCCGCGGCTTCCTCTTCCCCCTCTTCTCCGGGGGCGGCGGGCGGCGACCGGGCTCCCGAGAACACGGTCGCGATCCGGGTCGGCCGCCAGGGCCGCCCCGGCAACAGCGGTACGGGCAGCGGTACCGGCGGGAGTTCCGGCGCGGGCGATGCCGGGGCCCCGCCCGCCGACGGGACGATGACGATCCGTGCCCTCGGCGGGGACGACCGCGCCCCCGCCCGGCGGCCGGCGGAACCGGGCTCCGGGGAAGGGACGATGGCGATCCGCGCCGTCGCGCCCGGCGCCGGTACGCAGCCTCCCGCCCCGACGCAGGACCGGCCTGCCGCGCGCAACCAGGCGCAGGCCGCCGTGCAGAACCAGCCCCAACCGCCCGCACAGGCCCAGGCCCAGCCCCCGTTCCCCGCCCAGACCTCGGCCCCTGCCCAGCCTTCTGCTCAGGCTCAGGTTCCCGCTCAGGCCCCGGCCCCCGCCGAGCCCCACGGCCCCGTTCCGCAGGGCGGTGCGGCCCCGTGGGCGCAGCAGGCCGGCCGGCTCGCCCAACCCGACCAGGCGGCCGGCCCCCAGTTCCCGGGGCAGCAGCACGGGTTGCAGCCCCAGCAGCCGGGCCCCCGGCCGGGACCGCAGCAGCCGGGGCCGCAGTTCGGCGGGGCGCAGCCCGATCTGCCGGATCAGCCCGTCGTGCCCTGGAAGCCGCCGGTCGACGACCCGTTCCAGCAACTCGCCCAGGCCCAGGCCGCGGCGAGGCCGGCCGGGCTCGGCAAGCGGTTCGCCGCCCGGCTCATCGACACCGTGGTGCTGATGGCGCTCGTCGGAGCGGTCGGCTTCCCGCTCGTCTCGCGGGCCCTGGACCACATCGACGGGAAGATCGAGGCGGCGAAGCTGTCCGGCGAGACGGTCACCGTCTGGCTGGTGGACTCCACCACGGCCGGTCTGTTCGGCGGGGTGCTGGGCGCGTTCCTCGTGCTGGGCGTCCTGCTGGAGGCGCTGCCCACGGCGAAGTGGGGCCGCACGCTCGGCAAGAAGCTCTGCGGGCTCGAAGTACGGGACATCGAGTCCCACGAGTCCCCGTCCTTCGGCGCCGCGCTGCGCCGCTGGCTGGTCTACGGCGTGCTGGGCCTCCTCGTGATCGGGGTGGTCGAGGTGCTGTGGTGCCTGATCGACCGGCCGTGGCGCCAGTGCTGGCACGACAAGGCGGCACACACCTTCGTCGCGGGCTGAGGAGTTGACGGACTGACGGGTCGACGGGCCCACGGGTACGCGAGCCCACGGGCCCACAGGCACCTGGGTCCACGAGCCCGACGGGCCGGGCCGGACCTGCCTGCGCGGGCCCGGCCCGGTCCGGCCTTCGCGGGCGTGCCCGGCCCACTCCCACGGCCCACTCCCACGGCCGACGGCCCATCGGGTGAGGCCCGTCGGGACAGTCCGTTCCCCCGAACGCACCTGAGCCGTTGCGGGTGCCCCCGGCCCGGGGTGCACTGCCCCCATGAGCAACGATCAGCCGACGTCCGGTCAGCCGCCCGAGGACGACCCGTTCCGCAAGAAGCCGCAGGAACCGTCGCCGCCCTCGGGCTCGCCGTACGACAATGCTCCGCCCCCGCCGCCGTACGATCCCGGCCCCTACGGTGGCGGCGGCCCGTACGGCGGCGTGGACCCGCTGGCGGGCATGCCGCCGCTCGGCGAGCCCGGCAAGCGGATTCTGGCCCGGCTGGTCGACTTCCTGATCATCTCGATCCCGCTGTACCTGATCTCGTTGCCGTGGGGCGGCGTCGTCGAGATGAAGGACAACAGCGGCGACGTCGGCAACGTCTTCGCCCAGACCTACAACGGGCATCAGCTGCTGTGGTCGCTGATCGGCCTCGTGGCCTACGTCGCGTACGACACGTACTTCACGCACAAGGACGGCCGGACCCTCGGCAAGCGCCTCATGAAACTGCGGGTCGCGATGCTCGACGACGGCCGGGTGCCGGACACCGGCACGTCGTTCCTGCGGGCCGTGGTGCTGTGGCTGCCGGCACTGCTGTGCTGCCCGTGCCTGTGGTGGCTGATCAACATCGTGCTCATGTTCACGGACAAGCCGTACCGGCAGGGCCTCCAGGACAAGGCGGCGAAGACGGTGGTCGTCCAGACCAACTGACCACTGGCCAACTGACCGGCTGACAGCCCACCGACTGATCCGACCGACTGACCACCGGTCGGCCGGAGCCGGCCGACCGGGCCGGGCGCCGGAAAGGGGCGGGCCCGGCCCGGGGGCGGACCGGTGAGCGGACACCGGTGCGCCCGCGTCGCGCTGCTCCGGCGCGGGAGCGGGGGAAGGGCCCGCTCCCGCACGGGGTTTCAGCGCCGCAGCGAGTGCCGGACCGTCCGCCCGTCGGCGGGGGTCCCGGAACGCTGCCCGGTCTCGCGGGCCGGGGGGATCGGGGACTCGGTCCCCTCGCGGGTGAGGCCCTCGGCCTCCATGGCCGCGGTGACCGCGTCGTGGTTCGCGCCGGTCGCGGCACCGGTCCGGGCCGGCTTCGTTGTTTTCGCGCGTGACGGGTGGGGTACGGTCACGGCCACCAGCAGACCCAGCGCGAGTGCCGCGGTGCCGATGACGGCGATGCCGATTCCCGACTCCGTGCGCGAGAGCAGCAGCATGGCGAGGGTCGAGAAAATGACGGTGACCGAACCGTAGGAAAGCTGTGCGGCAGTGGGATGCGGCATGGCGGTGTCCGTCCTCGGGGCATCGGATGGGCGGTCTCTCGACACGGTCGCACTGTCGAGCGACTCTACGACGGTGGATGCCCGAGCCGGACCAGCAGTAAGCGTGACCTAACCCACGGTACCGGTGCACGGGGGGCGCACGGAGTCATTTCGTACCTCAACCGCGGCCCGTGACGCGCCGGTTGCCCGCCCGGTGAACGTCCGTATAACGGAAACGATCTCCTGCATAGTGCACTTGGCTTGTTCAAGTCAAGATCTGTCTTTTTTCGATTAACTCCGGTCGAATGTCGTCACTTGTGACGCGTACCTGCGCGCGGCCCCCACCTTCACTCCCGGCCGCAGCAGCGGGTGCCGGGGAGGACTGCATCAAGTGACCACAAACAGAAGGGCGCTTCGCGCTGCCGCGGTTGTCGTGGCCATGGCCGCCACCGCCGCCACAGCGTCGACCTTCGCCACCGCGCAGGCGGACGACAAGACGTCGGGCGCGAAGAGCACCACCGTCGACCGCCGCGACCCGGGGTCGGCCAAGGGCAGCGAGCACGACCTGAAGGGCCCGTTCAGCGAGCAGCAGGAAGCGCAGCGGCAGGCCGCTCTCGAGCAGGTCATCGCGGGCGACAAGAAGATCTCGACGCGCGGCGGCTCCAAGGTCGTCAAGCTCGACGACAAGAAGTACGTCGAGCTCGGCCGGGAGAAGACCGACAAGATCTTCACGATCCTGGTGGAGTTCGGCGACAAGGTCGACGACACGACCATGTTCGACCCGGACGGCGAGGGCCCGAAGCCGCCCGTCGTGAAGTACGGCGGCACGCCCGGCCCGCTGCACAACAAGATAGCCAAGCCGGACCCCAAGAAGGACAACAGCACCGCCTGGCAGGCCGACTACAACCAGGCGCACTTCCAGGACCTCTACTTCGGTGAGGGCGACGGGAAGGACTCGCTGAAGACCTACTACGAGAAGACGTCCTCCGGGCGTTACTCGGTCGAGGGCGAGGTCTCCGACTGGGTCAAGGTGCCGTACAACGAGGCCCGTTACGGGTCCAACTACTGCGGCTCGTCCAACTGCGCCAACGCCTGGGACATGATCCGGGACGGCGTGAACGCCTGGGTCGCCGACCAGAAGGCCAAGGGCCGTACGGCCGAGCAGATCAAGTCGGACCTCGCCCAGTACGACCAGTGGGACCGTTACGACTTCGACAACGACGGCAACTTCAACGAGCCCGACGGCTACATCGACCACTTCCAGATCGTCCACGCCGGTGAGGACGAGTCCGCGGGTGGCGGCGCCGAGGGCAAGAACGCCATCTGGGCCCACCGTTGGTACGCCTACGGCACCAACGCCGGTGCGACCGGCCCGGCCGACAACAAGGCGGGCGGCACCGAGATCGGTGACACCGGCATGTGGGTCGGCGACTACACCGCGCAGCCCGAGAACGGCGGCCTGGGCGTCTTCGCCCACGAGTACGGCCACGACCTGGGCCTGCCGGACCTGTACGACACCACCAACACCGCCGAGAACTCGGTCGGTTTCTGGTCCCTGATGTCGGCCGGCTCCTGGCTCGGCAAGGGCAAGGACTCCATCGGTGACCTGCCCGGCGACATGACCGCCTGGGACAAGCTCCAGCTGGGCTGGCTCGACTACGCCCAGGCCAAGGCCGCGACGAAGTCCGTCCACAAGCTGGGTGTGTCCGAGTACAACACCAAGAACAAGCAGGCGCTCGTCGTCACGCTGCCCGAGAAGGCCGTCACCACCGCCGTCACGAAGCCGGCGGAGGGCTCCAAGCAGTGGTGGAGCGACATGGGTGACAACCTCAACAACACCCTGAGCCGCTCGGTCGACCTCACCGGCAAGTCCAAGGCCTCCCTGGACCTTTCGGGCTGGTGGGACATCGAGAAGGACTACGACTACCTCTACACCGAGGTGTCGGACAACGGCGGCACCAGCTGGACCGCGATCGACGGCACGGCCGACGGCAAGGCGATCCCGCGCGACGCCAGCGACAAGCCGGCCCTGACCGACGTCTCCGGCGCGTACCAGAAGCTCTCGTACTCGCTGGACGCCTACGCGGGCAAGAAGATCGACATCCGCTTCCGCTACGCCACCGACGGCGGCGCGGGCGGCATCGGCTTCGCCGCCGACACCATCTCGGTCACCGCCGACGGCGCCGCGCTCTTCACGGACAACGCCGAGGGCGACGACAACGGCTGGACCGCCAAGGGCTTCTCCCGCGTCGGTGAGACGTTCACCAAGGACTACCCGCAGTACTACATCGCGGAGAACCGTCAGTACGTCAGCTACGACAAGACCCTCGAGGTCGGCCCGTACAACTTCGGCTTCTCCAAGACGCGTCCGGACTGGGTCGAGCACTACCCGTACCAGAACGGTCTGCTCGTCTGGCTCTGGGACAAGTCCCAGAAGGACAACAACGTCTCGCAGCACCCGGGCCAGGGCCTGATCCTGCCGGTCGACTCCCACGCCAAGCCGCTGAAGTGGGCCGACGGCACGGTCATCCGCAACAAGATCCAGCCCTTCGACGCGCCGTTCAGCTGGTACCGCACGGACGCCTTCACGCTGCACAACGCGGACGTCCCGGTCCAGATCAAGTCGCAGAGCGGCGTCCCGGTCTTCGACGACCGCAAGGGCACCTACTGGTACAAGGAGAACCCGACCGGAAGCGTTCAGGTTCCTGACACGAACACCCGGATCTCGATCATCAGCGAGCCCCGCAACGGCTCGACGATGACCCTCAAGGTCGGTCCCTCGGGCAAGTAGTTCCGAATAACCGCAGGTCAGAGCACGATCGGCCGTCGCCCTCTAGCGGGCGGCGGCCGATCGTGTTTAGGTGCGTCTTGTTCAGATCCTTATTGACACAACGTCTCACGGGGGAGCGCGGAGCATGGCAGGCGGAGGGTTCAGCAAGCTGCCGAACGGCAGGGTCGTGGTGGCGATCACACTGCCCAGCCCGACGGACGGGACGGGACCGGGGGCCCCGGTCCGGGTCCTGGTGCACGCGGCCAACCGGGCCCGCGCGCTGACCCGGCTGCGCAATCTGGGGCTGCGCGCCGTCTACCTCCGGGGCAACGCCGAACCCCCCACCCCCGACGAGATCACCGCCGTGCTGCACCACCCCGACGGGCTGCTGTGGCGCGCGAGACCGGAGAGGGACCAGGAGCTCTGGCACCCGATCCGCACCCTGCTGCGCCCGGCGATACCGGCCCGCCGCTCGGCCTGAGCCGAGGAGGGGCCGGGAGCGCCCGGGAGTCCGGGAGGCCCGGAACGGGAACGGCCCCGGGACAGGGTCCCGGGGCCGGAGTCCCGCTGGAGGGGCCGGGGCGGGCCCGTCACACCACCGGCTTGCCCGACAGCTTCACGCCCGCCCTGCGGAGCTCCTCCAGGGCCCGTTCCGTGGTCGTCTCGGCGACTCCCGCAGTCAGGTCGAGCAGCACATGCGTCGTGAAGCCCGCCCGGACCGCGTCCAGGGCCGTCGCCCGTACGCAGTGGTCGGTCGCGATGCCGACCACGTCCACCTCGGTGACCTGGTGCTCCCGCAGCCAGTCGGCCAGGCCCACGCCGTTCTCGTCCAGGCCCTCGAAGCCGCTGTACGCGGCGGCGTAGGCGCCCTTGTCGAAGACCGCGTCGATCGCCCCCGAGGCGACCGCGGGAGTGAAGTTCGGATGGAAGCCGACCCCTTCCGTGCCGGCGACGCAGTGGGCGGGCCAGGAGTGCTCGAAGTCCGGCTGCGCGGAGAAGTGGTCGCCCGGGTCGATGTGGTGGTCACGGGTGGCCACCACATGGCGGTAACCGGCCTGGGACTCGCCGATCAGGTCGGTGATGGCGGCGGCGACATCGGCGCCTCCCGCCACTGCGAGGCTGCCGCCCTCGCAGAAGTCGTTCTGAACGTCGACGACGATCAAGGCGCGGTGCATGGCGGATGTCCTTAGGTGGGGGACGGTCGGCGGTCGTGGTCGTGGGGTTCTGTTCCGGCCCGGGGTTTTCGGCCCCCGGGTTTTCGAGCCTAGAGACTCGGGGCCCGCTTGGGCGAGGGGCCTGCGCCGGGCCCGTCACGGTGTCCGGGGGCGGGGCGGCGGCCGGACGGGTCCGGCCACCGCCCCGGGCGGCTCCCTCAGACGTACTCCGTGGGGATGACCGGCTCCCCGCGGGACAGCTGCAGCGCCGACAGCGGCAGCCCCGCCCGTGCCGCGATGTGCCGGTCGCGCGCCGCGTCCAGCGGCTCGCGGGCGACCACCTCACCGCCCTTGACCAGCTCGACCAGCAGCTGCCGGCCGGCCAGCTCCACCGGTACGGGGCCGGTGCCGACCACCTCGGCCTCGGCCACCCCGTGCTCGTCGAGACGGCGCGCGGCCCACTTGCGACCGCCCACCGACGACTTCGCGCCGAGCGACTTCTTGGCCACCGGGCGCAGCGGCTCCGCCGGATCGGCGGACCCGGCACGGGCGACCAGCTTGTAGACCATCGAGCAGGTGGGCTGCCCGCTGCCGGTCACCAGCTGCGTGCCCACCCCGTACGCGTCGACCGGCGCGGCGGCCAGCGAGGCGATGGCGTACTCGTCCAGGTCCGACGTCACCACGATCTTCGTCCCGGTGGCGCCCAGCTCGTCCAGCTGCTGGCGCACCCGGTGCGCGACCAGCAGCAGGTCGCCGGAGTCGATCCGCACCGCGCCCAGCTCGGTACCGGCGATCTCGACCGCCGTCCGGACCGCCTCGGCGACGTCGTACGTGTCGACCAGCAGCGTCGTGCCCCGGCCCAGCGAGTCGACCTGGGCCCGGAACGCGTCGTGCTCGGTGTCGTGCAGCAGCGTGAAGGCGTGCGCGCTCGTCCCGACGGTCGGGATGTTGTAGCGGAAGCCCGCGGCCAGGTCGGAGGTGGTGCTGAAGCCGCCGATGTACGCGGCCCGCGCCGAGGCGACCGCCGACAGTTCATGGGTGCGGCGTGCACCCATCTCGATCAGGCCGCGCCCGCCCGCCGCCGTGGACATCCGGGACGCCGCGGCGGCGATCGCCGAGTCGTGGTTGAGGATCGACAGGATCACCGTCTCCAGCAGCACGCACTCGGCGAAGGAGCCCTCCACCCGCAGGATCGGCGAGCCCGGGAAGTACACCTCGCCCTCCGGGTAGCCCCAGATGTCGCCGCCGAAGCGGTAGTCGGCCAGCCAGTCGAGCGTGGGCCCGTCGACGACGTCCCGCTCGCGCAGGAAGGTGAGCATCTCGTCGTCGAAGTGGAAGTTCTCCACCGCGTCCAGCACCCGCCCGATGCCCGCGACGACGCCGTAGCGCCGCCCCTCGGGCAGCCGGCGCGTGAACGCCTCGAAGACCGAGCGCCGATCGGCCGTGCCGGCTTTCAGCGCGGCCTGCACCATCGTGAGCTCGTACTGGTCGGTGAAGAGCGCGGTCGACGGCACACCGACCCGACGCCCAAGGTCCGCAGAGTTCATGTTCCGGATGCTACCCCTATTTCGTCAAAGTGACGAGATCTCGGGTCGTTTGTGCGGCGACCCCTCCCGGGTGGCAGCATGGGGTGGGTGAGTGTCGCCCCTACAGAGATCGAGCGCCCAGAATCGGCCGAGGAGAGTCTCGTCGTCCCCGAGCCCGATGTGCCCTGGGTGACCCTGGTCCACAACGACCCGGTCAACCTCATGAGCTATGTGACCTACGTCTTCCAGGCGTACTTCGGTTACTCCAAGGACAAGGCGCACAAGCTGATGCTGGACGTCCACCACAAGGGGCGCGCCGTCGTCTCCAGCGGCAGCCGCGAGGAGATGGAGCGCGACGTCCAGGCCATGCACGGCTACGGGCTGTGGGCCACCCTCACCCAGGACCGCGACTAGTACCCCTCCCGGCGGGCCCCGCCCCGCCCCGTCGCGCCGCCCCGCACCTGCGCCGACGGCCCGGATCCGCCCCGCCCGACAGACCGACCCATCATCGGAGAAGACCCATGGCCGGCCACTTCGAGGCCACCCAAGGCGGCGGCGCGGCCGTCGCGCTCGACGAGGTGGAGATCGCGATCCTGCGCTCCCTCGCCGTACAGCTGCTGGAACTGATCGGCCCCGGCGACGAGCCCGCCGACGGCGAGGACCCGCTCGCCGCCCTCTTCGCGGAAGGGCCCAGCGAACCGCCCGCCGACCCCGCCCTGGCCCGCCTCTTCCCCGAGGCGTACGGCGACGAGGACGACGAACTGCGCGCCGCCTCCGCCGAGTTCCGCCGCTTCACCGAGAACGACCTGCGCACCCGCAAGCGCAACGACGCCCTCGTCGTCGTGCGCACCCTGGACGCGCTCACGACCACCGGCAACGGCGGCGCCGTGCTCGAACTCGCCGCCGACGAGTGCCGCCACTGGCTCGGCACCCTCAACGACCTCCGGCTGACCATCGGCACCCGCCTGGAGGTCTCCGAGGAGGACGGGGGCGAGGCCGACTCGCTCTACCGGCTGCCCGACAGCGACCCGCGCAAGCCCATGGTCATGGCCTACCTCTGGCTCGGCGCGCTCCAGGAAACCCTCGTGGAAACGCTGATGCCGGAGTAGACGGCGGGACCGCGCGGCCTGTGGGCGGCGGGGCCGCACGGTGCATGGGCGGCGGGGCCGCGCGGTGCATGGACGGCGGGGCCGCACGGCCTGTGGACGGCGGGGGCGCGCGGTGGGAGCGCGCGACCCCGCCGTTCGGTCAACGGACACCCAAAATCGAATAACGATCCCGTCACCCGGATGGTCCTGTTCGAGGTGACTGGTGACCCTTGTCCGCTTTTTCCTGTGATGTACGCCACTTAATCCCCGGCGGGCCGACCGGGAGGCCGTGATAAATCTTCACGACCACTCGGGACGCCACCTCTGTTCCCGAGTGCGCCGAAATCCGGCAACAGCCGGTGGCACTCCATTCATATCCGGGGGGATCGGAAACCGGTCCGCGGCCTCAACGGCCCGGAGCGGTGTGGAGAAAGGCGCAGCACATGACATCGGCGCAGATCGACGAGGGGCGAGGCGGCCGATCGGCCGCACCGACCGAGGATTCCGGACCGGCGGGCGAGGGATATCAGCGGGCCCTCGGTGCCCGCCAGATCCAGATGATCGCCATCGGCGGAGCCATCGGCACCGGCCTCTTCCTCGGGGCGGGAAAGGCGATAGCCAAGGCCGGGCCCAGCCTGATCCTGGCCTACGCCGTCGCGGGCCTGGTGATCTTCTTCATCATGCGGGCGCTGGGCGAACTCCTCATGTACCGACCGGTCTCGGGCTCCTTCTCCGAGTACGCCCGTGAATTCGTCGGCCCCTTCGCCGGGTTCGTCACCGGCTGGACCTACTGGCTCTTCTGGGTCGTCACCGGAATCACCGAAGTCACCGCGGCAGCCCAGTACATGACGTTCTGGTTCGACATTCCCCAATGGGCTTCGGCGCTGGTCTTCACGATCATTCTGTACGGCGTGAACCTGATCTCCGTGAAACTCTTCGGAGAGCTCGAATTCTGGTTCTCCATGGTCAAGGTGACCGCCATCGTCGGCATGATCCTCATCTGTGCCGGCATTCTCACCCTCGGCTTCTCCGACGCCGGGGAAACCGCCTCCGTCACCCACCTCTGGGCCGACGGCGGATTCTTCCCGCACGGCATCAAGGGCACCCTGATGACCCTGCAGATCGTGATGTTCGCCTTCCTCGCCGTCGAGCTCGTCGGCGTCACCGCGGGTGAGTCCAAGGACCCGAAGACCGTGCTGCCCAAGGCCATCAACACCGTGCCGTGGCGCATCGCCGTCTTCTACGTCGGCGCCCTCGTCATGATCCTCTCCGTGGTCCCGTGGTCCGTGTTCCAGCCCAAGGTCTCGCCGTTCGTCGCCGCCTTCGAACAGATGGGCCTCGGCATCGGCGCCGGCATCGTCAACTTCGTCGTGCTCACCGCGGCCCTCTCCTCCTGCAACTCCGGCATGTACTCCACCGGCCGCATGCTCCGCGACCTCGCGCTCAACGGACAGGGCCCGAAGTTCTTCACCCGGCTCACCCGGAGCGGCACCCCGCTCGTCGGCACGACCTTCTCCGCCGCCCTGATGCTCGTCGGCGTCTGGATCAACTACCAGTGGCCCGGCGAAGCCTTCACCTACGTCGTCTCCTTCGCCACCATTTCCGGCATGTGGGCCTGGATCATGATCCTCGTCTGCCAGATCCGCTACCGGCGCCTCGCCGACCGCGGACTGCTCCCGGGATCGAGCTTCCGGGCCCCCGGCGCCCCGTTCACCAGCTTCTTCGCCCTGGCCTTCATCGCGGTGGTCGTCGTCATGATGGGCATCGACCCGAGCACCAGGATCTCGCTGTACTGCGCCCCGCTCTGGGCCGCCCTCCTCGGCATCTCGTACCTGGTGCTCAAGGCCCGCAACCCCGGGAACGGGGCGTTCGCGAAGGCCGGGCACGGGGTCCTCGCGAAGGCCGACGGCGCGGCGTCCACGAAGGCCGGGAGGAAGACCCTCACGAAGAACTGAGCCGCCCCGGACCCGGCCCGACGACCCGGTCCGCCGTTCCCCGGCGGCCCGCAGCGCCGCTCTCCGACGGCCCGCGGCGCCGTTCCCGGCAGTCCGGACCACCGCCCCGCAGCAGCCCCTCCACCCCCGCGGAACCCGGCCGTCCCAACGGTCGTGTCCACCATTCGGGCCGTGGCGTACCACACCCTGGTACGCCACGGCCCGCGGCCTATCCTGGCGCCATGCTGACCATCACCCAGGCGCTCCACGACCAGATCGTCGCGCACGCCCGCGCCGACCACCCCGACGAGGCGTGCGGCGTGGTCGCGGGGCCGGCCGGGACCGGCCGCGCCGAGCGGTTCATCCCGATGCTCAACGCCGCCCGCTCGCCCACCTTCTACGAGTTCGACTCGGCCGACCTCCTCAAGCTCTACCGCGAGATGGACGACCGCGACGAGGAGCCGGTGATCATCTACCACTCCCACACGGCGACCGAGGCATACCCCTCGCGCACCGACGTCACCTACGCCAACGAGCCCGGCGCCCACTACGTCCTCGTCTCCACGGCGGACACCGACGGCGCGGGCCCCTTCCAGTTCCGCTCGTACCGCATCGTCGACGGCGAGATCACCGAGGAGGACGTCGAGATCGTCGAGGCGTACGAAGCCGCCTGACCGCCCCGCCCGGCCGCCGGGGCGGAAGCCACCCGGCGGCCGGGCGGACCCGGAGGCGACGCAACTGTCCACCTGTCGAACGACAGTCATCCGTCATGTGAGATCACACTCGGGATTGCGGACCGGGAATCGATACGATGAGCGCATGGTTCTCCATGACGTGAGCGACAAGACGCCGGGCACCCTGCTCGTCGCGCGGCTGCACGTCGACCTGTGCAGGCTCTCCAGCGCGATCTGTACGAGCCGCCTGCCCGCCGCCGGCCGCAGGGTCTGAGCCGGGCCGCGGCCCGAGCACCGCACGTACGCACCAACCCCCGCGCGGGGGCAGAGCCGCGCGCCCCACGCCACTTCTCCGCTTCCGACAGGAGCCCACGCCATGGCCATCGAGGTCCGCATCCCGACCATCCTCCGCACCTACACCGACGGCGCCAAGGCCGTCGAGGGCAACGGAGCGACCCTCGCCGACCTCTTCACGGACCTGGACAGCCGCCACAACGGCATCCGTGAGCGCATCGTCGACGGCGGCGAACTCCGCCGCTTCGTGAACGTCTACCTCAACGACGAGGACGTCCGCTTCCTCGACGGCATCTCCACCAAGCTGAGCGACGGCGACAACGTCACGATCCTCCCGGCCGTGGCCGGAGGAGCTGCCGGGACGCAGGCCCGTCCGGGCGGGGTGGCGGCCGGGCGACGGGTGGGCATGCGCTGATGCGGTACGACAGCCCGCTCGCCGCGGTGGGCAACACCCCGCTCGTCCGCCTGCCGCGGCTGTCACCCTCCGACGACGTCCGCATCTGGGCCAAGCTGGAGGACCGCAACCCCACCGGCTCGATCAAGGACCGCCCCGCGCTCCACATGATCGAACAGGCGGAGAAGGACGGCCGCCTGACCCCCGGCTGCACCATCCTGGAACCCACCAGCGGCAACACCGGCATCTCGCTCGCCATGGCGGCCCGGCTCAAGGGCTACCGCATCGTGTGCGTCATGCCGGAGAACACCTCCCGGGAACGGCGCGACCTGCTCGCCATGTGGGGCGCCGAGATCATCTCCTCCCCGGCGGCGGGCGGCTCCAACACGGCCGTACGCGTCGCCAGGGAACTGGCCGCCGAACACCCGGACTGGGTCATGCTCTACCAGTACGGGAACCCGGACAACGCGGGCGCCCACTACGCCACCACCGGCCCGGAGATTCTCGCCGACCTCCCCTCCGTCACCCACTTCGTGGCGGGCCTCGGCACCACCGGAACGCTCATGGGCGTCGGCCGCTACCTGCGCGAACACAAGCCGGACGTCAAGATCGTCGCCGCCGAGCCGCGCTACGACGACCTCGTCTACGGCCTCCGCAATCTCGACGAGGGCTTCGTGCCCGAGCTGTACGACGCCTCGGTCCTCACCACCCGCTTCTCCGTCGGCTCGGCGGACGCCGTCACCCGCACCCGCGAACTCCTCCAGCAGGAGGGAATCTTCGCGGGCGTCTCCACGGGCGCCGCGCTCCACGCCGCGATCGGGGTGGGGAACAAGGCGGTCAGGGCGGGGGAGCAGGCCGACATCGTCTTCGTCGTCGCGGACGGCGGCTGGAAGTACCTGTCGACGGGCGTCTACACGGCCCCGACCACGGAAGCGGCCATCGAAACGCTTCAGGGTCAGCTCTGGGCGTGACCGCCGAAAACCTCCAGGGCCGGCTCCGGGCATGACCGCCGACGGGTCACCGGCAGGCCGCCGAAGCCCCCGTCGGAGAGAATCCGCAGCACACCCGCCCGCCGGGCGGACCGGACACCCCGGCCCGCCCGGCGCGCGGCGTCCCGGACCCCGCCCCCCTCACCCCAGCCCCCGCACCCGCTCCCACACCCCCGGGTCCACGTTCCCCACCCGCCGCCGGAACCCCCGCACGGAGACCTGCCGCAGCTCGTCCGTCTCCAGATAGCTCGCCCGCCCCCGCGCGTCCCCCACCGTCCCCGCGGGCAGCGCGATCACCCCGGGCCGGCCCTCGTGGTACTTGCTGGTGATCTTCGCGACGAGCGCCGAACCACCCCGCACCGAGAGCACCAGACAGGGCCGGTCCTTCGTGCCGGGCCCGTCCTCGTAGGGCACCTCCGCCCACCAGATCTCACCCGGCAGGGGCCGCACCCCCCGCTCCGGACCGGCCCCGCGACCGGGCGCCGCCGGAGGACGGGTGCGCCCGCCCGGACGCGTACCGGGCGGCACCCCCGCCGACCCGCCGGAACGCCCACGAGACCCCCGGCCACCCCGCCCCCGGCCGTCGGCGACCGCCACCACGAGCGCGAGCAGTACGACCAGAGCGAGCGCGAGCCACCACCAGGACATGTCCATGCCTCCGACCGTACCGGCGTCCCCACCGCTTCCATCGAACCGGTGACAGCGCAGGTGAGTTCCCCCACAACGGACGGCCGTGGAGGAGCGGCCGACACTTCCGCGCCTTACTCTCGACAAACCGCTCAACAGACCGTACGAACCCTCCCCGTTCCCACGTCCCGGAGGTTCACGCTCCATGAAGCTCACCGTCGTCGGCTGCTCCGGCTCGTTCCCGTCCGCGGGATCGGCATGCTCGAGCTACCTCGTAGAGGCCGACGGCTTCAGGCTGCTCCTCGACATGGGCAACGGAGCCCTCGGCGAGCTGCAGCGTCACATCGGTCTCTACGACCTCGACGCCGTCTTCCTCAGTCACCTCCATGCCGATCACTGCATCGACATGTGCGCGTACTTCGTCGTCCGCTACTACCGGCACGACGGCGGCCGTCCCACCCCCATTCCGGTCTACGGGCCCGAGGGCACCGAGCAGCGGTTGACCACCGCCCACGCCGACACCCCGTCCGAGCACGCGATGAGCGAGGTCTTCGACTTCCACACGCTGAAGCCGGGAACGTTCGAGATCGGCCCCTTCTCGGTCCGCACGGAGAAGGTCTGCCACCCCGTCGACACCTTCGCGATCCGCATCGAGCACGGCGGCCGTTCGCTCGCGTACTCCGGGGACACGGGCATCTGCGAGGCCCTGGACGAACTCGCCGAGGGAGTCGACCTCTTCCTCTGCGAAGCATCGTTCATCCACGGCAAGGAGGACATCCCGGACCTCCACCTCAACGGCCGCGAGGCGGGCGAGACCGCCGCCCGCGCCGGGGTGGGGCGGCTCGTCCTCACCCACATCCCGCCGTGGACCGACGCCGACCGCAACCTGGCCGATGCCCGCACGGTCTTCCACGGACCGGCGGACGTCGCGGTGCCGGGGGCGGTCTACGAGGTCTGACCCCCCTTTCGGCCCGCGGTTCCCGGACACGACGAAGCCCCTCACCTCCCGCCGGGGGAGATGAGGGGCTTCGCCGTGCGACGCGCGGGTCGCGGGTGCGCGGGGCCTACTTGGCCTCGGCCTTGAGGAGCTCGGCGAGCTCCTCGTCGGACTCGCGGCCCGGAGTGGGCAGGTTGAACTTCGTGATCGCGAACCGGAAGACCACGTAGTACACCACCGCGAAGCAGAGGCCGACCAGCACCAGCATCCACGGCTTGCTCGCGATGCCGAGGTTCAGTGCGAAGTCGACCAGGCCGGCCGAGAAGCCGAAGCCGTCCTTCATCCCGAGCGCCCAGGTCAGGGCCATGGACACACCGGTGAGCACCGCGTGGACCGCGTACAGCACGGGGGCGATGAACATGAACGTGAACTCGATCGGCTCGGTCACACCGGTGACGAACGAGGTGAGCGCGAGGGAGAACATCATGCCGCCGACGACCTTGCGGCGCTCCGGGCGGGCACAGTGCACGATCGCCAGGCAGGCCGCCGGAAGGGCGAACATCATGATCGGGAAGAAGCCGGTCATGAACTGTCCGGCCGTCGGGTCACCGGCCAGGAAGCGGTTGATGTCACCGCTCTTGCCCTCGAACTCACCGGCCTGGAACCACGGGAACGAGTTCAGCAGGTGGTGCATGCCGACCGGGATCAGCGCACGGTTGGCGACACCGAAGATGCCCGCGCCGACCGCGCCGGAACCGACCAGCCACTCGCCGAAGTTGTGCAGCCCGGTGCCGAGGACCGGCCAGATGTAACCGAAGACGATGCCGATGACCAGGCCCGCGAAGGCGGAGAGGATCGGGACCAGGCGGCGCCCGCCGAAGAAGCCCGCCCAGGCCGGCAGCTTCGTACGGTAGAACCGCTGGTAGAGCAGCGCGACGACGAGGCCCATCACCACACCGCCGAGGACCTTGGCGTCCACCGGGGCGTCCGTCATCACGATCTTGCCGTCGACCACCTTCGCGACCTGCGGCAGGTTGCTGTCCGTGAAGGTGGCGAGCACCTTCTGGAAGACCAGGTAACCGGTGACGGCCGCGAGCGCGGTCGAACCGTCGGACCTCTTGGCGAAGCCGATCGCGATGCCGACGGCGAACAGCAGCGCCATGTTGTCGAGGATCGCGTTGCCGCCCGCGGCCATGAAGGTCGCCATCTTGGTGATGAAGCCCGGGAACGACTCCCTGCCGAGCATGTCTTCGTTGCCGAGACGCACCAGGAGCGCGGCGGCGGGCAGCACCGCGACCGGCAGCATGAGGCTGCGGCCGATGCGCTGCATGACCGCCATCACGCCGGCGCCCTTCTTCTTGGTGACCGCGGGCGCGGTGTCTGCCGTGGACATCAGCTTCCTCCATTGGACAAGGCGCCGCCCGGATCGTTGACGGGGGAGGGCGGCGACTCGAAGAACGCGGCAGAGCGCCACGTGGTCTGGACCACTCAGTGGTGTAGACCAGTTGTAACACGGTGAGCGTTGTATAAGGAACCTGCAATTCCCGATTGCTTCGCATGAGCAACACCACACCTTCGGCGCCATGACGGAGACCCCCGGACCGCACGGTCCGGGGGTCTCCGTCGACCGGGTCGCGCACCCGGCCGACGTGCTACTTCGTGAGGTTCCTCTCGATCTCCTCCTCCAGCTCGTCGGGCTCGCGCCCCGGCGTCTGGAGGTCGAATCTGGTGATCGCGAACCGGAAGATCGCGTAGTACACCGCGGCGAGCACCAACCCGATCGGAACGATCAGCCAGGGTTTGGTCGCCAGGCTCCAGTTGATGACGTAGTCGATCAGCCCCGCGGAGAAGCTGAAGCCGTCCTTGACCCCGAGCGCCCAGGTCACCGCCATCGAGACACCGGTGAGCACCGCGTGGATCCCGTACAGCAGCGGCGCGACGAAGAGGAACGAGTACTCGATCGGCTCGGTGATGCCCGTCACGAACGACGTCAGGGCGACCGAGAGCATCATGCCGCCGACCGCCTTGCGACGGTGCGGCTTGGCGCAGTGGTAGATCGCCAGCGCCGCCGCCGGAAGGGCGAACATCATGATCGGGAAGAAGCCCGAGGTGAACTGCCCGGCCGTCGGGTCGCCCGCCAGGAACCGGTTGATGTCACCGTGCACGACCGTCCCGTCCGGCTTGGTGAAATCACCGAACTGGAACCAGACGAAGGTGTTCAGGAACTGGTGGAGGCCGATGACCAGCAACGCGCGGTTGGCGATGCCGAAGATGCCGGAGCCCACCCAGTTCAGGTCCACCAGCCACTTGGAGAAACTCGTCAGACCGTCGCCGATCGGCTGCCACAGCCAGGCGCACAACGCCGCGAAGAGAAGACCGACGAACGCCATGATGATCGGAACGAGCCGGCGGCCGTTGAAGAAGCCCAGCCAGTCCACCAGCTTCACCCGGTGGTACCGCTGCCAGAACCAGGCGGACAGCAACCCCATCACGATGCCGCCGAACACGCCCGGATTCTGATACGCCGCCGCCGTGACCTTCGCGTCCTTGGACACACAGGTGCCGAACCAGGTACCGCCCGAGGTGAACGTCTCGCCCGGCGCACAGTCCACCGGGAAGGCGTGCAGCACCGCGTAGTAGACGAGGAAACCGGCCACCGCGGCGAGCGCGGTCGAACCGTCCGCCTTCTTCGCCATGCCGATCGCGACACCGACGCAGAACAGCAGAGGAAGACCCAAGCCCGAATCGAGCAGCGCGCCGCCCGCCGCCGCGAACACCTTGGCGACGTTGTTCCAGCCCAGCCCCTCGTCACCGAATACGTCCGGCTGGCCCAACCGGTTGAGAATGCCCGCCGCGGGCAGGACTGCGATCGGGAGCTGGAGACTGCGCCCCATCTTCTGGAGCCCCTGGAAGAAGCCGCTCCACCAGTTCTTCCGTGGTGCTGCGGCGCTGGTTGAGCTCATCGGCATCCTCCCGGAGCGAGGCACGTGCGGCAGTCGTTGCAGAATGGTGTAGACCAGTTGAGGTACGGTGCGTAACCCGCCTGGAAGACAGGGCGCCAGTGATCGTCATCATTGAGGACGGTCCAGTCACTCGCTCGCGAAGCTGGGCCAAACGTGCGTTACGGTGACGAAACGGACCCAGGGTGGGCCGTCGCACGCATGTGAAGAACCAGGGAGAAGGCCATGGCCAGCAAGGCTGAGAAGATCGTCGCCGGGCTCGGCGGTATCGACAACATCGACGAGATCGAAGGCTGCATCACCCGCCTCCGCACCGAGGTCCACGACGCGAGCAAGGTCGACGAAGCCGCGCTCAAGGCCGCCGGCGCCCACGGCGTCGTCAAGATGGGCACCGCGATCCAGGTCGTCATCGGCACCGACGCCGACCCCCTCGCCGCCGACATCGAAGACATGATGTGACCGGCCGCCCCGCCCCCCGCTGAGCCCGACCGCCCGGCACCGCACAGGCCCCGCCCGCCCCCGGCCGGGGCCTGTGCCACACCCGCCTCGCGCCGCCCGGCCCGCCGTCCGGGGCCCGTGTCACACCCACCCCGCGCCGCCCGGCCGCGCCCTGTGCCCCACCCGCCTCGGGTACGCGCCCCCGCATCTCTGTTCCCCGCCCCGCACCCGAACGGCCGCCACCCCCGCACCCGATAGGGTCGACGCCATGTCTCGTATCGACGGCCGCACCCCCGAACAGCTCCGCCCCGTCACCATCGAACGCGGATGGAGCAAGCACGCCGAAGGTTCCGTACTCATCTCCTTCGGCGACACCAAGGTCTTCTGCACCGCCTCCGTCACCGAGGGCGTCCCCCGCTGGCGCAAGGGCAGCGGCGAAGGCTGGGTCACCGCCGAATACTCGATGCTGCCCCGCTCCACCAACACCCGCGGCGACCGCGAATCCGTGCGCGGCAAGATCGGCGGACGCACCCACGAGATCAGCCGCCTCATCGGCCGTTCCCTGCGCGCCGTCATCGACTACAAGGCCCTCGGCGAGAACACCGTCGTCCTCGACTGCGACGTCCTCCAGGCCGACGGCGGCACCCGCACCGCCGCCATCACCGGCGCCTACGTCGCCCTCGCCGACGCCGTCGCCTGGGCCCAGCGCAAGAAGATCGTCAAGCATGGCCGCAAGCCGCTGACCGACACCGTCTCCGCCGTCAGCGTCGGCATCGTCGACGGCACCCCCCTCCTCGACCTCTGCTACGAGGAGGACGTCCGCGCCGAGACCGACATGAACGTCGTCTGCACCGGCGACGGCCGCTTCGTCGAGGTCCAGGGCACCGCCGAGGCCGCCCCCTTCGACCGCAAGGAACTGGGCGCCCTCCTCGACCTCGCCACCGCCGGCTGCGCGGAGCTCACCACCCTCCAGAACGAGGCCCTCGCCCGCACCCTGGCCGCCTCGGCCGAATGACACCCACCACCCGGCACGGGTGAAGAAGCAACCGGCACGCACCACAGCGCGTCGTTACGAACACGGGCGCACGGACCGAACCGTGCGCCCGTCCGCGTATCCGCACCCGGGGAGGAACCGCACCATGGCCGAGGCCGCCCGCCACCGCCGCGTCACCGTCGCTCTCACTCTGACCGCACTCGCCCTCGGTCTCACCGCGACGGCCGGCTGCGGCGCCGTCGACAAGGCACTCGACTGCGTCCGCACCGCCGACGCCATCGCCACCAGCGTCGACAACCTCCAGCAGGCCGTCTCCAACGCGACGAGCGACCCCACCCAGGCGGCCGAAGCCCTCGACGAGATCGAGAAGGAACTCGGCAACCTCGGCGACGAGACCGACAACGCCGACCTCGGCAAGGCCGTCGACGACCTCCAGGAAGGCGTCGGCAACGTCCGCGACTCCATCGAAAAGGGCGACGCCACCCCCGACATCACCCCGGTCACCGACGCGGCCAAGGAGATCGGCAAGGTCTGCACGCCCTGACCGCCCTGACCACCGGGGGTGGCCCTCGGACCACCCCCGATACTGGGTGACATGACCCGCCTCATCCTCGCCACCCGCAACGCCGGGAAGATCACCGAACTCCACGCGATCCTCGCCGACGCCGGCCTCACCCACGAGCTCGTCGGCGCGGACGCGTACCCCGACATCCCCGACGTCAAGGAGACCGGCGTCACCTTCGCCGAGAACGCCCTGCTCAAGGCCCACGCCCTGGCCAGGGCCACCGGCCACCCCGCGATCGCCGACGACTCCGGCCTCTGCGTGGACGTACTCGGCGGCGCCCCCGGCATCTTCTCCGCCCGCTGGGCCGGTACCCACGGCGACGACAAGGCCAACCTGGACCTGCTCCTGGCCCAGCTCTCCGACATCGACGAGGCCCACCGCGGCGCCCACTTCGCCTGCGCCGCCGCCCTCGCCCTCCCCGACGGCACGGAACGCGTGGTCGAGGGCCGCCTCACCGGCACCCTGCGCCACGCCCCCTCCGGCACGAACGGCTTCGGCTACGACCCGATCCTCCAGCCCGAGGACGACACCCGCACCTGCGCGGAGCTGACCCCCGCGGAGAAGAACGCGATCAGCCACCGCGGCAAGGCGTTCCGGGCGCTGGTGCCGGTGGTGCGGGAGTTGGTGGGGTGAGACACGCAGATGGGCCGCCCGGTCGAGGGCGGCCCATCAGCATGTGCGGCCGGTGGGATTCGAACCCACACGGGATTTCTCCCAGATGCCCCTAAAACACCCGCCGATACCAGTTTGGCTACGGCCGCATGGCTGCCATGCTACCGGGCGACGGCTATTTGCCCACCCCGGCCTCCGCGGCACCAGGTGGCCGTGACGGCGTGGCAGTTCGGACACAGAAGCCGCAGGTTCTCGGCGCGGTCGTCGCTCCAGTCGCCGTTGATGTGATCGACTTCAAGTGTCATCGGTTTGCCCTGCCACGTGGCGCCGGTTCCGCATTCGGCGCATTCCTGCGGGACGCCGATCTCCAGCAAGGCGCGACGGAGCAGGACGGTCTTCGTGCGGCGTTCGCCGTTGTGCTTGAGCAGCACGTGCTCGGCGGTCTTCAGCGGGGTGGGGCCGGCTCGTCCCCGCTGATGGCCCTGGCCCAGGAAGTGGGTGATGGTGAGGCCGTCCTCGGCCACCCAGTTCCGCAGGCGGTTCCGCTCTCTCGTGGTGTCGATGCGACCCAGCAGCCGGAGGACGCCCGCCACGGAGACGGCCCCGGCGACGGCCTCGGCGAGCTCCGTCCGGGAAGGGCGTGGCCCGGTTCTGCGGCGGACACGGCTGCGGAAGTGCGAGACGTCGATGCCGAAATGCTCGAAACGCCTGAGGAGATACCGGCGGAGGTGGCCGTAAGGACGTGTGCCCAGGAATGCGATGACCTCGTCGATGCCGTTGCACTTCTCAGCTGCTTCAGCCAGCCGTTCGCGTGTGTATCGGGTGCCGGTGCTCACTGCGCCGCTCCTGCGGGCGAGTTGCGTCGCGCCTTGCCGCGGCCGCGGTAAGTGTCCGTCACCGAGTGGCAGTTGGGGCAGAGGAAACGCAGGTTCCCGGGGCGGTTGTTCCGCCAGTCGCCGTCGATGTGATCGACTTCGAGTGGGAGCGGTCGGCCGCGCCAGAAGGGCTCGGTACCGCACATCACGCAGCGTTGCTCGATGCCGATGGTGACCAGGGCTCGTTTGAGCCGATCTCCCGGTACCCGGCGGGCGTCGGAGGGGTGCTGGGCGACCAGGAGTTCCTCGGGGCTGCGGCGCTGTTTCTTTCCCTTCCTAGAGGTCGGTGCGAAATGGGAAGTGTCAATCCCGAGGGCCTTCACCCGGCGGCTGATGTGCGTGTGATGGCCGCCCACCACATCGAGGCCGAGAGCTCGCAGCACCTGGCACATGTTTGTCGAGGAGGCGATCACGGGCTCCAGGACCTCTCTCGTCCAGCGCGCGCCCTCGCGCTCGAAGTGCCCGGTGCCGATGCCCATCTTTCTCATGCGGGCAACGACGTATCGCCTCGTCGGGCTCTTCGGATCGACCCCGAGCTTCGCCAGCGCTTCGGACAGCGTTCGCGATGACGAGGCAGCCGACTCCAGCCGCTCTCGTGTGTACGGACTTGCCCCCATGCTTCCCCTCCACATCCGGCCGCACGTTCGCAGCCTCGTACGGATCAACGAGCCGTTTATCGGGGCGTCACGTCCGATATCCGACAAGATGTGGAATGACCTGCGCCGTTTCAAGTGGGACTGAAACGGCGCGGACCATTCCGGTGAGGTGTGGACGCCGGGCCCAGGTCAGAACTTCGGTTCGGGGGCCCGGGAGGCGACCAGTTCGGCGGCCTCCTCGTGTGTCCCCACCGACGGCGGGGAGCCGGCCAGGGGTTGTCGGGCGGTTTCCTCCATGCGGGCCACGGCGATGGCGCCGACCAGGGCCGCCGCCATCGCGTAGAAGGCGGGCATCAGGTTGGTGCCGCTCCAGCTGATCAGCGCCGTGATCACCAGCGGGGTCGTGCCGCCGAAGAGGGAGGCCGAGAGGTTGTAGCCCACGGAGAGGGAGCCGTAGCGGACCGGGGTGGGGAAGAGGGCGGGGAGGGCCGCGGACATCGTGCCGAGCATGCAGACCAGGGAGAGGCCCAGCATCAGCATGCCGATCGTGACGGCGGGGATGCTGCCCCGGCGGATGAGGAGGAACGCGGGCAGGGAGAGGAAGAAGAAGCCGAGCATGCCGCACATCAGGAGCGGTTTGCGGCCGAAGCGGTCGGAGAGCCTGCCGACCTGGTTGATGATCAGCATCAGGAGGACCATGACGGCGAGCAGGACGAGCAGTCCGTGGGTCTCGCTGTAGCCGAGTTCGTCGGAGAGGTAGGTCGGCATGTACGACAGCAGCATGTAGTCGGTGATGTTGTACGCGCCGACCAGGCAGATGCAGAGGATCAGTGACGGCCAGTACTGCCGGAAGATCTTGGCGAGGTCGCCCTTGGTGGTGGTCTCGACGCGGTCGGCGGCCTCCGAGGCGCGGACGGTGCCGCCCTCCAGTTTCTGGAAGGCGGGGGTCTCGTCCAGGCGCAGTCGCAGGTAGAGGCCGACCAGGCCGAGGGGGCCCGCGACGAGGAACGGGATGCGCCAGCCCCAGGCCTCCATCCGGACGGGGTCGAGAACCGCGGTCAGGGCGGTGACGAGCCCGGCGGCGCCGACGTAGCCGGCCAGGGTGCCGAATTCGAGGAAGCTGCCGTAGTGGCCGCGGCGTTTGTCGGGGGCGTACTCGGCGATGAAGGTGGACGCGCCGCCGTACTCGCCGCCGGTGGAGAAGCCCTGGACCAGGCGGAAGAAGATCAGCAGTACGGGGGCCCAGAGGCCGATGGAGTCGTGGGAGGGGATGACGCCGATCGCGAAGGTGCCGATCGCCATCAGGATCATGGTGAGGGCGAGGACCTTCTTGCGACCGATCCTGTCGCCCATGGGACCGAAGACCATTCCGCCGAGGGGGCGTACGAGGAAGGCGACGGCGAAGGTGGCGAACGAGGAGAGGAGCTGGGTGGTGTCGTTCCCGGACGGGAAGAAGACGTGGCCCAGGGTGACGGCCAGGTAGGAGTAGATCCCGAAGTCGAACCACTCCATGGCGTTCCCGAGCGATGCCGCCTTCACCGCCCGCTTGACCGCCTGGTCGTCGGTGACGGTGATGTCCGACCTGCGCAGTCTCGGGTTCCTCCGTTGCCGGATGGCGCGGAAGAGGGTGGGGTGGCGTTTGACCGCTTCCGGGTCGGCCGCCCGGTGGGGGTCGGTAGCCGCCATGGCCGGTCCTTTCCTGGACGACTGTTCCAGGCCAGGCTTCTGCGCGGTCATGGCGGTCGCAAACCGGGGCGGCGGCCGATCGGAAGATCCGTCACACGGTTCCGGCCCTGGACCCCCTCGTGGACCCGGCCGTGGATCCGGTCGCGGGGGCGGATGTGGTTCCGGTCGTCCGGGCGGGGTCCGACGGGGCGGGCGGGGGCAGGGTCAGATGCCGAGATCCTTGATGATCTTGGCGACGTGGCCGGTGGCCCTGACGTTGTAGAGGGCCCGTTCGACCTTGCCCTCCTCGTCGACGACGATCGTGGAGCGGATGACGCCGGTCACCGTTTTTCCGTAGAGCTTCTTCTCGCCGAAGGCGCCGTACGCCTCCAGGGTCTCCTTGGAGGGGTCGCCGACCAGCGTGATCTTCAGGCTCTCCTTCTCGCGGAACTTGGCGAGCTTCTCGGGCTTGTCGGGGGAGACGCCGATGACGTCGTACCCGGCGCCGGTGAGCAGCTCCAGGTTGTCGGTGAAGTCGCATGCCTGCTTGGTGCAGCCGGGAGTGAGGGCGGCCGGGTAGAAGTAGACGATGACCTTGCGGCCCTTGTGGTCGGCGAGCGACACCTCGTTGCCGTCGGCGTCGGGAAGGGTGAAGGCGGGGGCGGTGTCGCCGGGCTGGAGGCGCTCGCTCATGGTTCTCCTCGGATGGCACGTGGGATGACGGGACCGAGCGTAATAGGGGTGCCGCCGGGTGTGCGGGCGGTCGAGCTGACAGACTGTCGATGAAGGTTTATTGGACGACGACCACGGAGGCGGCGCAGTGTCGGATGCCAGGACCCCTGCGCAGATCGAGGCGGACATCATCAGCAGGCGTGAGCAGCTTGCGGTGGTGCTCGATGAGATCGGGGTGCGGGTGCACCCGAAGACGATCATGGAGGATGCGAAGGCCAGGGCTGCCGAGGCCGTGGACCGGACGGCCGGGCGGGCGTTCGTCGCGGTGAACCGGGCGGTGTCGGACGTGAAGGCGCAGTTCGTGTCGGAGGACGGTGCTCCGCGGCTGGAGCGGGTGATCCCGGCGGCGCTGCTCGGCGTGGGTGTCGTGGGTCTGGTCGTGGTGTCGAAGCGGCGCCGGAAGCGTTGACGCGGCGGTCTGCGCCCCCCGGAGGCGTGCGGAGCCGGTGCGGGCAGGTAGGTTGCGGGACGTGAGCGAGAACACCGACGACAAGCTGCCCATCCGCATGCTGCACGACCGTGTGCTGGTCCGGTCCGATACGCCCGAGGGCGAGCGGCGTTCGGGGGGCGGCATTCTGATTCCGGCGACCGCTGCGGTCGGCCGTCGGCTGGCCTGGGCCGTGGTGGTCGCGGTGGGCCAGAACGTACGGACGGTGGAGCCGGGCGACCGGGTGCTGTACGACCCCGAGGACCGTGCGGAGGTCGAGGTGCGGGGTGTGGCGTACGTGCTGATGCGCGAGCGGGATCTGCACGCGGTGGCGGCGGACCGGTTCGAGGGTTCGGTGGATTCGACCGGGCTGTATCTGTAGGTCCCGGGATTGCGGGTCCCGGTGGCTGTGACCCTGGGGCCGTTGTCTCGGGGGCTGCGCCTTGAGGTCTGTGTCCCGGGGTTCTGTGCCCCGGGATGTGTGGCCTCGGGGCTGTGGTCCCAGGATCTGTGGTTCCGGGGGTGTGATCGTTGGCCGTGTGGCCCGGTGACCGATGTCACCGGGCCCTTTGCTTGTTCTTTGCTACGGTGGAGCGATCCCGACGAGACGCGCCGTACCGGGTTTCGCAAAGACGACGCACCTGTGTTGTTCGCGTGTTCTGTCTCGTCGGAGGTGCCGTCATGGCGTGGGTCCTGCTCGTTGTCGCCGGTCTGCTGGAAGTGGCCTGGTCGATAGGGATGAAGTACACCGAGGGGTTCACCCGGCTGTGGCCGAGCGTGTTCACGGGGGTCGGGATCGTGGCGAGCATGGTGTTGCTGTCCCATGCGGCCAGGACGCTGCCGATCGGTACGGCGTACGGCGTGTGGGTCGGCATCGGTGCGGCCGGGGCGGCGGTGTTCGGCATGGTGGTGCTGAACGAGCCGGCGACCGCCGCCCGGATCTTCTTCGTCTGTCTGCTGCTGGTCGCCGTCGTGGGGCTGAAGGCGACCTCGGGTCACTGACGGGGGGCGGGGGCGGGGGCGGGGCCCGGGACCGAGGCGGGGGCCGGGGTGCCCCGGGGGCCGGGGGCGAAGCCGTGGTCGCCTGCGGTGTTCCCGCCGTTGCCGTTGCCTCCGCCGCTGTCGTTTCCGCCGGTGTTGTCGCCTCCCCGGGGGCCGCCGTTGTCCCCGCCGCCGTTCCGGCCGCCGCCGTTCTGCCCGCCGCCGTTGTCCGTCGTGCCGCCGGTCGGGGGGCCGGTGTCGATGCCTCCGGTGGCCGGTTCGCTGTTGCCGGGGGTGGTGGGGGTGTTCGGCGGGGTGTTCCCGGGGGTGTCGGCCGGGGCCTCGGGGGTGGAATCGGTGGGTGTTCCGGTGTCGTAGGGGCCGGTTTCCCCGTCGGTGGGCGGGAAGGGTTCCTCGACGCCGCTCTCCAGGTCGAGGTCGAAGTCCCGGGCCTCGGTGCCGCGCAGGGCGGCCTCGGTGTACTGGGCCCAGACCCGGGCGGGTGCGCTGCCGCCGCTGACGCGGGCCAGTCCGAGCGCTCCGTACAGCGGCTTCTGCACCCCTGTCTCGGGGTCCTGGCCCATGACGGCGACGACGGTGGTGAGGTCGGGGGTGTAGCCGGCGAACCAGGCGGCCTTGTCCTCCTCGGCGGTGCCGGTCTTGCCGGCGGCGGGGCGGCCCGCGCCCTGGGCGGCGGTGCCGGTGCCGCCCTCGACGACGCTCTGGAGGATCGCGGTCGTGGTGTCGGCGGCGTCGCGGCCGACGGCCTGCTCGGTGGGGTCGCGGTCGGGGAGCTCGATCTCCTCGCCGTTCTTGGTGATCTTCTCGACGAGGGTGTACGCGCCGTGCCGTCCGTGGTTGGCGAGGGTGGCGTACGCCTCGGCCATGTCGAGGACGCTGGCGGTGGCGACGCCGAGCGCGTTGGACGGGTACGCGGTGAGGTCGGGGGTGTTCTCGGGGAGACCGAGGTCGATGGCGGTCTGTTTGACCTCGGCGGGGCCGACGTCCTCGGCCATCTGGGCGTAGACGGCGTTGACGGACCTGTCGGTGGCGGTGGCGACGGTGATGGGCCCGTAGTCGATGTCGTCCTCGTTGGCGGGGGCGTAGCCGGTGGGTCCGTCGGGGCCCTGGACCATGCGTTTGTTGGCGCCGTCGTAGACGGTGTCGGGGGTGATGGGGCGGCCGTCCTGGGTGGTGGAGCGGTTGGCGACGGCGGAGGCGAAGACGAAGGGCTTGAAGGTGGAGCCGACCTGGTAGTCGCGGCGGGTGGCGTTGTTGACGTACTGCTTGGTGTAGTCGATGCCGCCGTACATGGCGACGACCCGGCCGGTGGCGGGGTCGATGGAGGCGCCGCCGACGCGGACGTTGCGGTCGGCCTCGCGGTCGGGGCTGGTCTGGGAGATGACGTTGTCGTCGACGGCGGCGACGAGGGCGTCCTGCTTCTTCCGCTCCAGGGTGGTGGTGATCCGGTAGCCGCCGGTGGCCAGGGTGTTCTCATCGATGATCTTGTTGCTGGTGAGGTAGTCCTCGACGGCCTGGACGATGTAGCCGCGTTGTCCGGCGAGCCCGGTGGACGGCTTGACCTTGCCGGGTACGGGGAATTTCATGGCGGCGCGTTCGGCCGCGCCGAGCCATTTCTCCTTGACCATGCCGTTGAGCACGTAGTTCCAGCGTCCGAGGGCCGCGGCCCTGTTCTGGGGGTGGACGACGACGTCGTACGCGCTGGGGGCGTTGAGGAGGGAGGCGAGGTAGGCGCCCTCGGCGGTGGTGATCTCGCCGATGTCCTTGCCGTAGTAGGCCTGGGCGGCGGCCTGGATGCCGTAGGCGTTGCGGCCGAAGTAGCTGGTGTTGAGGTAGCCCTCGAGGATCTGGTCCTTGGACTCCTCGCGGTTGAGTTTGACCGCGATGAAGAACTCCTTGGCCTTGCGGACGAGGGTCTGTTCCTGGCCCAGGTAGTAGTTCTTGACGTACTGCTGGGTGATGGTGGAGCCGCCTTGTCTGCCCTTGCCGGTGAGGGTGTTCCAGGCGGCGCGGGCCATGGCCTTGAGGTCGATGGCCCGTTCGGAGTAGAAGTCGCGGTCCTCCGCGGCGAGGACGGCGCGCTGGACGGTGAGCGGGACCTGGGCGAGCCCGACGTTCTCCCGGTTGACCTCGCCGGAGCGGGCGAGGGTGCTGCCGTCCCGGTAGAGGTAGACGTTGGACTGCGCGGTGGCGCTGGCGTTGGCGGGTGGGATGGCGACGAGTTCGTACCCGGCGACGAAGCCGCCGATCAGGAGCAGGGCGAGGAGGAGGACGGCGCCGAGGGTCATCCGCCAGGTGGGGACGGCGCGGCGCCAGCCGGTGCGCTTGGGGCGTTTGGGCTTCTTCGCCTCGCCGTTCCCGTCGCTTCCGGGGCCGTTCCCGGCGGTCCCAGGGTCGTTCCCGTCGCTTCCGGGGCCGCTTCCGCCGGTCCCGTCGTTCCCGGCGCGGTGGGAAGCCGGGTCCCTGGGGGCCCAGCCCCGGGGTTCGCGTTTCCCGTTCGACTGCTGTGGCTCGTCGCTCATTTCCGTGCAGACTCCTCGGACGCGGTCACTTCCCCCATAGTGCCCTTTTCTTCGGAATAACCACCGGATCGACCTTCGAAAAGCGGTCGCGGCGGCCGTCCCGGCTGCACTAGGGTCTTGCGCTTTGGTGTCCGAACCCGTTGGGCACCCGGCTGATGGGTGGTGGATGCGGTGCGGCTTTACGCGGTGGTGGCGGCGGGAGGGTTCCGGCGTCACGCCACCTACCGGACCGCCACGGCGGCGGGCGTCTTCACCAACACCGTCTTCGGTTTCATCCTGGCCTACACCTACACGGCGTTGTGGGACGAGCGTCCGCACCTCGGTGGTTACGACATGCCCCAGGCGCTCACCTACGTGTGGTTGGGGCAGGCGCTGCTGATGACCTGTTCCATGATGGGCGGCGGTTTCGAGGACGAGCTGATCGAGCGCATCCGCACCGGGGACGTCGCGGTGGACCTCTACCGGCCGGTGGACCTCCAACTGTGGTGGCTTGCAAGCGACTTGGGGCGGGCGGCGTTCCATCTGCTGGGCCGCGGCATCGTGCCGCTGCTGGTGGGGGCGCTCGCCTTCGAGCTGGCGTTGCCCTCCTCGCCGCTGTCCTGGATGGCCTTCCTCGTCTCGGTGACGCTCGGGGTCGTGGTCAGTTTCGCGATCCGCTACCTGGTGGCGCTCTGTGCGTTCTGGCTGCTGGACGGGGCGGGAGTGGCGCAGATGGCGTGGCTGGCCGGGATGTTCTTCTCCGGGCTGCTGCTTCCGCTGACGCTGTTCCCCGGGGTGCTGGGGGAGATCGCGCGGGCGCTGCCCTGGTCCTCGCTGCTCCAGGTGCCGGTCGATGTGTTCCTCGGCAAGTACACCGGGTGGGGGCTGGTGGAGGCGTACGGATTCCAGGCCGGCTGGGCGGTGGCGCTGCTGCTGGTGGGCCGGGCGGTTCAGTCGGTGGCGACGAGGAGGGTGGTGGTCCAGGGTGGCTGACACGACCGGGACCGGTGCGACGCGGACGGCCGACGCGGTCGAAACGGCAGGAGCGGCCGGCGGGGGCGGGGTGGCGGGCGGGCCCGAGGCGGTGTTCGCCGAACGGCCGGGGCTCGTCGAGGGGCTGCGCGCGTACGGGCTGATCGTGATGATGTGGCTGCGTTCGACGATGGCGTACCGTGCCTCGTTCGCCATGACGGCGTTCGGGAACTTCGCGGCGACCGCCTTCGACTTCGTCACGATCCTGCTGATGTTCTCGCACGTGGACGCGTTGGGCGGTTACACACTGCCCGAGATCGCCCTGCTGTACGGGGCGTCGGGCACCGCCTTCGGCCTCGCCGACCTGCTGCTGGGTTCGATGGACCGGCTGGGGCGGCGGGTGCGCGACGGCACGCTGGACACCCTGCTGGTGCGGCCGGTGCCGGTGCTCGCGCAGGTGGCGGCGGACCGGTTCGCGCTGCGCAGGCTGGGGCGGATCGTCCAGGGGCTGCTGGTGCTGGGGTACGCGTTGGTTGCGCTGGACGTCGAGTGGACGCCGCTGAAGGTGGCGATGATCCCGATGATGCTGCTGAGCGGGACGGCGATCTTCGCCGCGGTGTTCGTGACCGGGGCGGCGTTCCAGTTCTTCGCGCAGGACGCGGCCGAGGTGCAGAGCTCCTTCACGTACGGCGGGAACACACTGCTCCAGTACCCGCCGACGATCTTCGCGAAGGACCTGGTGCGCGGGGTGACCTTCGTGGTGCCGCTGGCCTTCGTGAACTGGCTGCCCGCGCTGTACGTGCTGGGCCGGGAGTACCCCGTGGACCTGCCGGACTGGGTGGCGTTCCTGCCCCCGGTGGTGGCGGGCCTGTGCCTGCTGCCGGCGGCCGCGGCCTGGCGCGCGGGGCTGCGCGCGTACCGCAGTACCGGGAGTTGACCGGCCGGAGTGCCGGAAGCCGACCGGAACATCGAGCGAGAAGGGGCGAGGGACATGAACGCGGAAACCGGTACGGGAGCGGCCGGGGTGAGGACCGGGACGGAAACCGGTGAGGAGGAGGGCGGTCCCGGGGGCGGCCCCGGGGACGGTTTCATCGAGCTGGACGGGGTGGAGAAGGTCTTCGACGTGCGTCGCAGGACCGGTTTCATGCGCGGCGAGCGCCGCCAGGTGCGGGCGGTCGACTCCATCAGCTTCCGGGTCGCGCGCGGCGAGATGGTCGGTTACATCGGCCCGAACGGCGCCGGGAAGTCGACCACGATCAAGATGCTGACCGGCATTCTCACCCCGAGCGCGGGGCGGCTGCGGGTGGCGGGCATCGACCCGTCCCGGGAGCGCACGAGGCTGGCGCACCGGATCGGGGTGGTGTTCGGCCAGCGCACCACGCTCTGGTGGGACCTGCCGCTGCGCGACTCGTACCGGCTGGTGCACCGGATGTACCGGATTCCCGACGCCCGCTACCGGGAGAACCTGGAGCGTTGCGTCGAACTCCTCGATCTGGGCGAGCTGTTGGACGTTCCGGTGCGGCAGCTCTCGCTGGGACAGCGGATGCGCGGCGACATCGCCGCGGCGCTGCTGCACGACCCCGAGGTGTTGTACCTGGACGAGCCGACGATCGGCCTGGACGTGGTGTCCAAGGCCAGGGTCCGCCAGTTCCTGCGGGACCTGAACGCCGAACGCGGTACGACGGTGCTGCTCACGACCCACGATCTGACGGACATCGAGCAGCTCTGCAAGCGTGTGATGGTGATCGACCACGGGCGGTTGATGTACGACGGAGCGCTCGCGGGCCTGCACGAGGTGGGGCGGAGCGAGCGGACGCTGGTGGTCGACCTGGAACGTGAACTCCCGCCGATCACCCTGGAGTCGGCGCCCTCGGTCCGCAATGTGAAGGTGGAGGGGCCGCGGCAGTGGCTGGCCTTCCCCGCCTCGGATTCGGCAGCCCCGCTGGTCGCCAGGATCGCGGCGGACTACCCGTTGGTCGACCTGTCGGTCCGGGAGCCGGACATCGAGGCCGTGATCGCGAAGATGTACGAGTCGGCCCCCGGCATGTAGGGCCGGCAGTCGGCCGCCCGGCTGCCGACTGCCGGGTTGCCGGGCTCGGCCACCGGCACGCAGCGCCGGGGCTGTGACGGGAGCGCGCACGTTCAATAGGCTGCGCGGTATGACAAGTGACCTTCCGGAAATGCGCGCCTCCGACGCCGAGCGCGAGCGTGTCGCCGAGACCCTGCGCGAGGCGGTGGCCGAGGGCCGGCTGGAGATGGAGGAGTTCGAGCAGAGGCTCGAAGCGGCCTACAAGGCGCGCACGCACGGGGAGTTGGAGCCGCTGGTCCGGGACCTTCCGGCGGCGGGCACCGCGGTGGCCCCGGTGGGTGCCCGGGGTCCGGCGCGGACGGGTTCGGCGGTGCGCTGGGCGGACCGGGTCGGCAGGCCCGCCACGTCGGGTGGTGCGTTCGCGATGTGGGGCGGGTTCGGCCGCCGGGGGAACTGGACGGTGGCCCGCAAGTTCACCGCGTTCACGATGTGGGGCGGTGGCGAGATCGACCTGCGCGATGCGAACTTCGAGGACCGCGAGGTGGTCATCCGCTGCTTCACGATCATGGGCGGGATGCATGTGACGGTTCCGCCGGAGCTGAATGTCGAGGTCCGGGGCATCGGCATCATGGGTGGTTTCGGGGAGAGCTCGAAGGACGAGGGAATCCCGTCGCCGGACTCCCCGCGGGTGCGGATCACCGGCTTCGCGCTGATGGGCGGAGTCGGTGTGGAGCGCAAGCGGAGCAGAGCGGAGAAGCAGCGGCTGAGGGACGCGGAGCTGGAGCGGCTGCGGGAACCGGACCGCGAGCGCGACCGCGGACGAGGCCGCCTGGAGAAGGGCCCCGGCTCGTCGGACCGGTCCGACGACTGACGGCTGATGGCTGACGACTGACGGGGGCCGGGGGCGGGGCTGCGGGGCCCGCCTCCCGCGGCTCCCCACGGCCCCCAGCTTCCCGCGGCTCCCCACAGCCCCCTGGTTCCCCGAGCCCCTGTAACCCCCGTAGCCCCACTGCTCCCCGCCCCGGTCCCTCAGAACTCGTCGGACACGGGGCGCTCGTGGGTCAGGGCCGTCAGGTCCACCGTCGAGCCCAGCAGCCGGTAGCCCGCGTCGTTCAGATGGAGATGGTCGCCGCTGTCGTAGCCAGGCAGGAGCCGCGTCGGGCGGTGCGGGTCGCGGGCCGCCGCGTCGAAGTCGACGACGGAGTCGAAGACCCCGCCCGCCCGGATCAGTTCGTTGACCCGCTGCCGTACGCCCTCGCGCGCGGGGGTCCAGGTGCGGAACCCCTCGTACGGCATCAGCGTCGCCCCGACGACCTGGAGGCCGCGTGCGTGGGCGCGTTGTGCCAGGGACCGCAGGGCGTCCGCGATGCGTTGCGGGTCGGTCTCCTGCGGGGACTTCTGCACGTCGTTGATGCCGAGTGCGACGACGACGGTCCGTGCTCCGGTGACGTCCAGCGCGTCGCGGTCGAAGCGGGCGCTCGCCCGTACGCCGCGGCCGTCGCGCAGGATGCGGTTGCCCGCGATACCGGCGTTGGCCACCCCGTACCGGCCGCCCAGCCGGTCGGCGAGCACGTCGGGCCAGCGGCTGTTCGTGTCGGGGGTGGAGCCGGTGCCCGCGGTGAGCGAGTCGCCGATCACCACGACCGCTCCGGCGGCGGTCCCGGCGCGCACGTCGACGGCGGTGAGGTAGCGCCAGGCATCGGTGCGCCAGGTGCCCCACGCGGTGTCCACGTACGAGGTCTGGTGGCTGCCCGGGTGCATGGTGACGGGCCCCTCGGCTGCGGAGGTGCGCAGCGCGACCACGAGATCGGCGTCGGCGGCGACCGGGACGGCGACGGGGTCGCTGACGAGCTGCCCGCCCGCCGCGACGGTCGCACGGGCGGAGCCGCCGAAGGTCACGGGGCGGGCGTTCACGGTGACGCGGTCCAGGTACAGCGGGCGGGTGCCGAAGACGTTGGAGAGGGTGACGCGGGCCGCGTCACCACGGATGCTGGTGTGCACGACGTTACGGATGGTGCGCCGGTTCAGGGCGCTGCCGTGGGCGGTGTCGGAGACCCCGGCGATGGGGGCCGCCGCCCAGGTCGCGGCCCAGAGGCCGGCGGAGTGCGCGGGCGCGGCGGGGGTCCGGGCCACGGTCCGGGGGCCGGGGACGGCGATCGGCGCCGGCCGGCCGTCGGAGCCGGAGAACAGCAGGGTGCCCGTGAACGCCACGGCTGCGGCGAGCACGGCGGTGCCCGCCAGGAGGGCGATGAGCAGGGCGTACCCCTGGCGCCTGGGCATGGTCGGTGGATCTCCTCATGATCGATTGCGCTGGTCCCATGATGGGCCAGGCCGTCGGGAACTCGGCGTGCGGCCCGGGAGTAGGTCAGGTAGGCACAATGCGTACGGGGCACCGGGAGCGGGGCGTACGCGGACGGGTGGAGCGGATGGAGCGGATGGAACGGACCGGGCCGGAAGAAGAGCGGACCGGTCCGGAGGAAGAGCGGACCGGGGCGAGGGCAGGGCGGACCGGTCCGGAGGAAGCGCGGGGCGCGCGGCGGCCGGAGCTGGTGGCGGGCGCGGCCCGTCCCGTGCCCGGTGACCGCCCGGCCCCCCTCGCCTCGTTCGCGTACACGGCGGCCGACGAGGAGAAGCGGCGCGGCGTGCGCCGGATGAAGACCACGGCCACGGGCCTCCTTCTGCTGGTCGCGCTCGTGTACGTACTCGCCACCTGGGCGAAGAACGCCGGTGTGGGCGGCTGGCCGGGCTTCGTCGCCGCGGCCGCCGAGGCGGGCATGGTGGGCGCGCTGGCCGACTGGTTCGCCGTCACGGCGCTCTTCAAGCGTCCGCTCGGCCTGCCGATCCCGCACACCGCCATCATCCCCACCAAGAAGGACCAGCTGGGAGCCTCCCTGGGTTCCTTCGTCGGCGAGAATTTTCTCTCCGGAGACGTCGTGCGGGGCCGTATCCACGCCCTGGGTGTCGGGAAGCGGCTCGGTGTCTGGCTGGCCGAGCCGGAGCACGCGGACCGGGTCACCGCCGAGCTGTCGACCGCGCTGCGCGGCGCGCTGACCGTGCTGCGCGACGCCGATGTGCAGGCCGTGGTGGGCGAGGCGATCACCCGGCGGGCGAACGCGGCGGAGATCGGCCCCGGCCTCGGGAAGATGCTGGAGAAGGTCGTCGCCGACGGCGGCCACCGCAAGATGGTGGACCTGATCTGCACGCGCGCCCACGACTGGCTGGTGCTGCACGGCGATTCGGTGATGGACGCGGTGCAGGGCGGGGCGCCCGGCTGGACGCCGCGGTTCGTGGACAAGCGGATCGGCGAGCGGGTCTACAAGGAGCTGCTGCGGTTCGTCACGGAGATGCGGGACATGCCGGGGCACCCGGCGCGCGCCGCGATCGACACCTTCCTGACGGACTTCGCGTCCGACCTCCAGACGGACTCGGACACCCGGGCCCGGGTGGAGCGGCTGAAGTCGGAGATCCTGGGGCGCGGCGAGGTCCAGGAGGTCATCGCCTCGGCCTGGTCGTCCGTGCGCTCGATGATCATCGCGGCGGCGGAGGACGAGCAGAGCGAGCTGCGGCTGCGCGCGCGGGCCTCACTGATGGGGCTGGGGGCACGGCTGGCGACGGACGACCGGCTCCAGTCGAAGCTGGACGGCTGGCTGGAGGACGCGGCGGTCTATGTCGTCACGACGTACCGCGCGGAGATCACATCGCTGATCAGCGACACGGTCGCGAGCTGGGACGCGGACCAGACGTCGAAGAAGATCGAGGCCCACATCGGCCGCGACCTGCAGTTCATCCGGATCAACGGCACGGTGGTGGGCGCCCTGGCGGGGCTGCTGATCTACACGGTGACCCGGGTGCTGGGGGCGTAGGGGCAGCCGGGGGCGCATGCACGCGTGCGCGCATGCGTGTCCGTGCGCCTGGGTGCGGGAGAGGGGCGGGAGCCGGAGGGCCTCCGCCCCTCTCCCGTGTCTGCTGTGTCTGCCGTGTCTCCCGTGCTGCACGCGGTTCGGGCGGAGGCGGCGGAGGGCGGAGACAGCGGGCGCCGGGAGACCGGCGGCCACGCGCGGCCCTTTCGCGTACACGTGGCTCGGTGCACCCGGTGGCGTACGTGGCTCAGCACACCCGGTTGTGTACGAGGCCCAGCGCGCCCGGTCGCGTATTGCGTACGCGGTTCAGTGTGCCCGGCGGGTGACCGCCCACGACGCGGCGGCCATGCCACCCGCCACGGTGAAGACGGCGGGCCAGGCGCCGACCTTCTTGGCCAGCGGATGCGAACCGGCGAACGCGGCGACGTACGCCGTGGTCAGTCCGACGGCAGCGCGCGGCCCCGCCTGCCGGTTCCACTCGTAGGCGGCGGCGGTGCCTGCGGCGGCGAGGGCCACCCCGCCCAGCGGCCGTTTCTTGGTCCACCGCGCGACGGCGTACCCGCCGATCAGCCCGCTCGCCGCCACCGCCGCTGCCGGAACCTTCGCCATCGTCGCCACCTTCGCCTTCTCGTCCGTGTGGTCCGGACCCGAGTCCGGGCCTCCGAGGCTAACGCGCCGTCCGGGCAAACGGTCGCAGAGGGGGTGCACAGGCGTTTACCCTGGGGGTGAACACGTGTGCACCCCGCCGAAGGCGACCGAAGACGTACGGAGAGCCATGCCCGCGGACATATCCGCCACTGCCGCCACCGCCGACCCGACCGCCGCCGACGAGGCCCCGCACCCCCGTTTCGCCGTCGGCGTGCTGGCGTTCTGCGGCGTCGTGGTCGCGGTCATGCAGACGATCGTCGTCCCGCTGCTCCCGTACATCCCGGCTCTCACGGGCGCGACCCCGGCTGCCGCGAGCTGGCTGGTCACCGTCACGCTCCTCACCGGTGCCGTCTTCACGCCCGTCCTGGGCCGGGTCGGCGACATGTACGGCAAGCGGCGGGTGCTCGTCGCCTCGCTCCTGGTGCTGGTGGTGGGCTCGGTGCTGTGTGCGATCAGCTCCCACATCGGGGTGCTGATCACCGGCCGCGCGCTCCAGGGCGCGGCGCTCGCTGTCGTACCCCTGGGCATCAGCATCCTGCGCGACGAACTCCCGCCCGCCCGGGTGCTGTCCGCCGTGGCCCTGATGAGCTCGACGCTCGGCATCGGCGCGGCGGTCGGGCTGCCGGTCGCGGCCCTCGTCGTCGAGCACTTCGACTGGCACACGATGTTCTGGGTCTCCGGGGCGATCGGCGTCCTCGACGTCGTGCTGGTGCTGTGCTTCGTACCGGAGTCCTCGCTCCGCACCCGTGGCCGCTTCGACGCCGTCGGTGCGCTGGGCCTTTCCGGGGTCCTGGTCTGTCTGCTGCTGGCGGTCACCCAGGGCGCCGACTGGGGCTGGACGTCGGCCCGGACGGTGGGCCTGCTGGTGCTCGCCGTCGTCGTGGCGCCGGTCTGGGGCAGGTGCGAGCTGCGCGTCCCGACGCCCATGGTCGACCTGCGGGTCTCGGCCCGGCCGGCCGTCCTGCTCACCCATGTCGCGGCCCTCCTGATCGGCTTCGCCTTCTACGCGAACTCCCTGGTCACCGCGCAGATGGTGCAGGAACCGAAGGAGACGGGCTACGGTCTCGGCGCCTCGCTCGTGGTCAGCGGGCTCTGTCTGCTGCCGGGCGGCGTGATGATGGTGGTGCTCTCACCGGTCTCGGCGAGGATCTCCGCGAAGTACGGCCCGAAGGCCGCCCTGGCGCTGGCGGCCGGGGTGATGGCGGCCGGTTACGTGGTGCGCTGCTTCACCAGCCACAGCCTCTGGTTGATCATCGCCGGTGCCACGGTCGTCGCCTCGGGCACGGCCATCGCGTACTCGGCGCTGCCCGCGCTGGTCATGCGCGGTGTCCCGGTGAGCGAGACGGCCGCGGCCAACGGGCTCAACACGCTGATGAGGTCGATCGGGCAGGCGCTCTGCAGCGCGACGGTGGCCGCCGTCCTGACCAACCTCACGTTCCGGGTGGGCGGCGGGACGGCCCCGACCCTCCACGCGTACCAGCTGGTCTTCCTGGTCGCGTCGGGCGCGGCACTCGTGGCACTGCTGGTCACCCTGTTCCTGCCGGGCAGCCGGGTGGCCGTGGCGGGTACGGTCGAAGGGAACCGCGGTGCTCCGGGCGAGCCGGAGAACGGGGCGCGGAAGGTACCGACCCAGGAGAGCACATGACCAGCGGCCAGGCCACCGTACCGGCCCCGGCGCGGGCGTCTGCCGAGTCGTCGACCGCGGCACCGGCTGCGTCCCAGGCGCGGGCGTCTGCCGACTCGTCGGCCCCGGCTCCGGACGGTACGCCTGCCGACTCGTCGACCGCGGCACCGGGCCGGGTGGCCGCCTCGTCTGCCCCGTCCGCCTCGCCCGTCGATCCGGGCACCGGCCGGGACGCGATCCTGCGCGCCGCCCGCCGGGCGTTCACACAGCGCCCGTACGCCGAGGTCACCATCCGGGGGATAGCCGCCGACGCGGGAGTGAGCCCCTCCCTCGTCGTCAAGCACTTCGGCCGCAAGGACGAACTCTTCAACACCGTCGCCGACTTCGGCCCCGCCGCCGCGGAACTCTTCGACGCACCGCTCGACACCCTGGGCCGCCACATGGTGGTGACCCTGGTGCGCCGCCGCCGGGAGACGCAGACCGACCCGCTGCTGCGCGTCGTCTTCTCGCTCGGCAACCGCGACGAACGCTCCCTGCTGCGCGACCGCTTCCACGAACAGGTCACCGCCGCCCTGACCGCCCGCCTCACCGGCCCCGAACGCGCCCTGCGCGCCGAGTTGATCGCCGGTCACCTCCTCGGCCTCGGCGCCACCCTCGGCCTCCACCGCGACGGTGCCGGCGCGGACGCCACCCCCGAACACATCGCGGACCTGTACGCGCCCGCGCTCCAGTCCCTGATCACGGGGTGACACGGGGCCGCGCGACCGGCGGGGCCGCGGGGCTGGGCGACCGGCGTGGGCGCGGGATCGCAGGGCTGGGTGCACGGCGTAACCGGCGGGGCCGCAGGGCTGGGCGGCCGTATGCCCGCAAGGCCGGGCGACCCTGTGTCCGCACGCCTACGGGGCCGTCGGGCCGCCTCGCCCCGGGGCCCGGCAGGTATGGTCTGGCCCAACCGGACGAGGGGGGCCTCATGTCTATCCGTTCCATCTGCTCCATCCGTATCCGCGGCGCCGCGAGAACCACGGCGGCAGGAGCAGCAGGGGCGGTTCTCGGCGCACTCCTGGTCGGCTGCTCCAGTGCCGACACCTCGCGGGGGCCGGGCGATGACGTCCCCTACGTGGCACCGTCCGTGAACGCCGCAGCCGCTTCCCGGGCCGCCGATGAAGCCGAGGCGGAGCAGAGCGCGGAGGACGCGGCCGACGCGGAAGCGGAAGCGGCCGAGGCTGCCGAGGACGCCCGCAACCGCCCGGAGGCCGTACGCGACGCCTTCGCCGGCCTCCAGGCCACGCTGAACGACAACTGCACCCCGGGATCGCCGAACTGCGCCTACTTCCTGGGCCGGGTCCACGACGAACTGGCCCGCCTGGACAAGGCCATGAAGGCGGACCCCCGGGGCACCGGCCACTTCAAGGAGCCGATCGCCCGGATCGGCGCCCTGCGCACGACGCTGAACGGCGACACCTCCACGGACAACCTGGAGAAGCACCGCTCCGAACTGATCGGCACCCGGGACCGCATCAACACCTGGATGCAGGGCCACCTGGAGGACTACCGCTGACCCCGTCGCGTCGCCCGGCCGAACGATGAGTTCTCCCGGCGGCCGGAGTCATACCTCTGTCATCACAACGGCACCGCAGTACAACGGCACCACGACCGCGGGCCGCCGACCGAGGAAGGACCACCGACATGGCCACCGGCACGACCGCCACCCACACCCTCCGCGTACCCGGCGCACACCTGCACTACGAAGTGCGCGGCTCGGGACCGCTCCTGCTGCTCATGGGGTCGCCCATGGAGGCCGCGGCCTTCGCGTCGCTGGCCGACGCGCTCGCGAGCGACCACACCGTCGTCACCCACGACCCGAGAGGCATCTCGGGCAGCGCCCTCGACGACCCCGACGAGGACACCACGGTCGACCGGCGGGCGGACGACGTGGCGGCGATCCTGGACGCGCTCGGGGCCGGATCGGCCGACGTGTTCGGCAGCAGCGGCGGCGCGGTGACCGGGCTGGCGCTCGTCACCCGCCACCCGGACCGGGTACGGACGCTCGTCGCACACGAGCCGCCCGTCATGGAGATCCTTCCCGACGCGGCCGAACACCGCGCCATGACCGAGGACATCATCGAGACCTACCACCGGGAGGGCCAGGGCGCGGCATGGATGAAGTTCATGACCGGAGCGGGCTTCGACGACGAGAGCTGCCAGGCCGCCCCCGTCGGCCCGCACGTCGAGCCCTCGGCGCAGGAGGTCGCCAACGGCGACCGCTTCTTCGGCCACGACCTGCGGGCCACCGCCGGCTACGTGCCCGACGTCCCCGCGCTGACGGCCGCACCCACCCGGGTCGTCGTCGGGGTCGGCGTCGCCTCGGAGGGCCTGATCACATACCGGACGTCCCTCGTGCTGGCGGAACTGCTCGGCACGCGGCCGGCCGAGTTCCCGGGCGACCACGCCGGTTTCCTGGCGGACCCGGAGGGGTTCGCCGAGACCCTGCGCAAGGCACTGGCGGCCTGAGAACGACCGAGGGGCGGGAAGAGGACGAGGAGCGCACGGGGAGAGGGCGGCCGTCACCCCCCGGAGCGGTGGGTTCACGCTTTAGTGTGATCCGATGAAGACGCGCATGATCGTGCTCAACGGCGGTTCCAGTTCGGGGAAGACCGGGATCGCCCGGTGTCTGCAGGCGGTGTTGCCGGACCGGTGGCTTTCCCTCGGCGTGGACACACTGGTGGACGCGATGCCCATGTCCATGCGTACGTCGGACACGGGCATCGAGTTCGCCCCCGACGGCAAAGTGGCCGTCGGCTCCGGGTTCCGTGAGCTGGAGGCGGCGTGGATCGAGGGCGTCGCAGCGATGGCGCGCGCGGGGGCGGGGATCGTCGTCGACGAGGTCTTCCTCGGCGGCGCCGAGTCCCAGCGACGCTGGCAGCAGGCACTCGGCGAACTGCGGGTGTTGTGGGTCGGCGTCCGGTGCGATGCCGCCGTCGCAGCGGGCCGTGAGACCGCGCGGGGCGACCGGGTCCCCGGCATGGCGGCCTTGCAGGCGGACCTGGTGCACCGGGGCGTGACCTACGACCTGGAGGTGGACACGACGCGGCAGGAGTCCATGGAGTGCGCGCGGATCATCGCCGCCCACGTGGTGTGAGTCCGCACGGTGGGAGGCCACGTGGTGCGACCGGCCCGCCCGTACGACCTGCGGCCGGAGAACACCACCCAATGATCATTTTTGGCCACGACAAACCCCCACCGAAATGCCCCCACACGCACGTTCGCTTACTCACCCACACTCACCCGTCCGCACTCACCCACCCGTTCACCGGCCGGACCGGCCGGTGAACGGGTGAGCGACTACGCGTCGCCGAGCTCCAGTTCACCCACGACCTGGTCCCCGCTCGTCTCACCGGTCAGCCGGAACCCGAGCCCGAAGTAGAACCCCTCGGGCCCGTGCGCGCCGGGAACCCAGGTCACGGTCGCCCGCGTCTGCCCCCGCCGCCGGATCTCCTCGCACACCGCCTCCACGGCGAAACGCCCGTATCCGCGCCCCTGCTGGTCGGCGGCGATGTTCAGCCGCCACAGCCCGGAACGCGGTTTGTCCTCGGGGTCGTCCGGGTGGAACCGGACGTCGAGGAAGGCCATCACGAAACCGACGATCCGCTCACCGTCGACGATCAGTCGGGGCCAGGCGATGTCGGGGGTCGCATAGGCCTGGGCCAGCGACCAGGCAACCGGCTTCACCAGTCCTTCCTGATCGGGCCGTACTTTCAGCGCGCAGGCGGCCTCGACGTTGTCCGCAGTGATCTTTTCGAGGCGGAGTGATGAAGACATGACCGCAACCTACAGACCGGCACCCTGCCGTATCCAACAGGTTTGCCGGGCGTCGGCGCCGTTGGTTCGACGGCGCCGGCGCCCGGCGAATCACCCTTTTTCCACGCGTCAGTTGGCGGGTGCCTGGTAGAGGCCCCGGCCGGCGCGGTGGGCCCGGGAGGTGGCGACGAGCCGGTCGAGGGTGCTGCGCACGGTGTTGATGCCGTTGGGGGTGAGCTCGCGCCCCAGGGCCTCCGTGACGTCACGGGCGCGGACGGCGGAGTCGCCGGACGCGGCCAGTACCTTCATGACCAGCTCGGTGAGGCTGCCGCTGTCGTCACCGGCCGGTGCGGCAGCCGCCTTCTTCGTGGCCTTGGCCGTAGCCGTGGCCTTGGCCTTCGCGGGCCGGGCGGCCTTGGTCGCCTTCTCGGCCGGTGCGGCAGCAGACTTCGTGCTCCTGGCCGCCTTGGCGGGCGCGGCGGAAGCCGTGGCCTCGGCGCCCTTGTCGCCCTCGGCGGGCTTGTCGGCGACGGCCTTCTTCGCGGCCCGGCCGCCCTCGGCCTTCGGCTTGGCGGGGGCCCGCTTGCGGCCCTTGGGCGCGGCAGGCGCCTTGCGCGCACGGCGGCGCGCGGGGGCGGGCGCGGCTTCCGCCGACTCCTGTACGGCCGTGGCCTCCGTCGACTCCTGCGCGGCCTCCACCGGCTCCTGGGGAGCTTCCGTCTGAACGGCGGCTTCGGCGGAGCCCTGCGCCTGCTGCGGAATCCTGGCAGCGGGAACACTCGCCGCCCCGGCCTCGACGGCCTCGGACTCACCCGCTTCCGCCGCCGCTTCCACCGCCTCCGGCTCCGCGTCGGCACTGTCGTCCACGACAGGAACCGGGACCGGAGCGGCCGAAAGCGCACGCAGCGCCGTCAGCGCGGTCCGCACCGACTCCAACCGTCCGGTGACGGCGGAAAGTTCCTTCTCCAGAGCCTGCTGGTGCTGCTCAAGGCGGGGAAGTTCCGCCTCCAGCAGGGTAGTTGTCGCATCGATGGTGACCAGTGTGCTGGTCTCTGAGGTCATGTTGTCGCCCTTCTGTCCCGGCCGACCGTTGGTGATCGATGTACCGCAGGGTAAGGGGTGTTGTGTTGTGGCCGGAAATCACCCCTTCGATGCGAACTGTTCGATCGGCACCGTCGGCACTGACCGACAGTCTCCCGAACCCCCGGGCACCGCGCCCCGAAGTCGACGAATGACCCACTCGTTCGGCCGCATTCCTGGTACCGCGCCACGGCGTGACGGAGCTTGTGCAACCGGTCTCAGGGTTGTGTCCAGCCCGGGTAGAGCAGATTCACGCGCACGTGGTCGTCAAAGCCGTCGAGGCCGAAGAACCGCTGGTCCATGACGATGGCTTCCTTCATCGAAGCGTCGTCCAGGACGGCGAAGGTGTAGTAGCCGGCCTCCGGCCGGGTGGCTTCCGTACGTATGACGCCACTGACGAGCAACCGCTCCCGCTCCGCCTGGATGTGGTGGACCAGTGCGTCGTTCGACTCCTCGGAGTCGAGCACTTCCATGATTCGGCGGGCGAAGTGCTCATTGGCCGCACCGGTCGCTCCGGTGATGTTGGCACACGCGTAGCGGATCGACTCCCGGAACTCCGGAGGCAGCAGCAGATAGGCGAACCGTGTTCCGTGCACGGCCAGGCTCTTGGTCGGGCACACGAGGCGGAACGTGAGATCAGGTTCGAGCCGGGACGTCGGCTCGGCACGGGAGGAACGGTCCCAACGCGCGTACTGGAACGTCCCGTCGACCAGCACCACTGACCCTGTGCGGCGCTGCCACCGCGCGATCTGCTCGATCTGCCGCTCGTGAACCGTGGTGCCGAAGACCCAGATCGGGTCGCAGAGCACGAGGGCGGACCTGTGTTCCGGCAGGTCGAGATCGGCGGCCTCGTCGTGCAGGAGATCGGTGCTCACCTGGCGCACGGGAAGACCGAGGGAATCGCAGAAGTAGTAGCAGGAGTAGTAGACGGGAGGCACGTGGCAGACCTCCTCCACCCCCATCTCCTTCAGGGCGAGGAAGAAGCCCAGCAACAGTGGGCTCGAACCACTGGACACGTAGACGGCGTCCCGCCCGTACCTCACACCATCCGCTTTGGCGTGGAACTCGGTGATGGCATCGGCCAACGGCCTCGAATCGGAAAGAAAGTTGTAGCTTTGGAGCGCTCCAGGGTCCTGCGCCACCACCTGGGTGCCGTCGAGATACCGGCCCGCGTACGGGTGGGTGGTCTGCCAGCCGGACAGAAAACGGCCGGACCTGTTCGTACGCGATGTGCTGTCCAGCTCACGGTGCAGCCGCAGCAGTTCCGCAGGCGAAACACTCATTCCATCCCCCAGTCAGACGATGCGGTGGACCAGTCGGCCCGCCAGCGCGCTCTCGATCGTGCCGATCCATGTGTCCGCCCGCCTGTACACGCTCTCGGCGGTGTACCAGCCGTGGGCGGGCGTCAGTACGGTGTTGGGCAGACCGGTGTAGGGGCTGGCAGAGCCTTCCTTCCGGCCCTGTTGAGACCTCAGACCGCTTTGACCATAGGTGTGATGTCGACCAGCACCACCGCACGTTCACCCGGGCAGGAGTCATTGCCTCGGCGAATGGGATCGACGTGGTGACTGACCCGCTCGTCGTGGATGCCGTAGGACTCCAGAGGTTCCTCCAGATCGAAGGTCGCCTTCAGCGACTCGGGAGGTACTTCATCGGGCCCGGAACCCGCGCACGCCACGTCCGCGACGTAGTTCGTACCGCCGATGGCGTTCCGTTTGCGGATGAGGTGGGCGAAGTGGAACGGCTCGCCGTCCTGATGCAGGAAGTTCGGTGACGACACGGCCGTTCCGTCGGCTTCCTCGACGGACAGTTTGATGAAGTGCACGCCCACGTGCATGGGGAGGTTCTGTTCCCGTTCGCTCCACCAGGTCTGGGCGAAGTCGAACAGGACGATGCGTTCCAGGAGGGGGTTGGCCTCTCCCCGCGCGGAGATCGCGGGAAAATACCGGTCCATCCCCTTGTGCTCCGGGTTGTACCCGCCCTGGAAGTAGTGGGTGACCTCACCCAGACGGGCGTCGTCGGTCTTGGGTACCCAGTGCAGCTTCTTCTCCCAGGGAAGGAGCACCGCGCAGGAGTGCCGACGATAGCGGTGCAGCAGGGGACTTCCGTACGGGTCCGGCGGTAGGTCGGCGAACTCCTTCTGCAATTCCTTGAGCCAGGTGTCGACGAACTCGGGCCCGAACTCCTTCGCCAGTGAGAACCGTTGGAAACCGTTGACCGTCAGCGACGGTTCCTGATGATCCCGCACGTCGAAGCCCCTCCCGTGTGCCACTGTCGAGTTTTCCGGGCACTGGGCCCCCGAGGGACATGCCCCGGCCGGAAGGGAGCCAATCCCCGCCCTGCGCCCGGCCGTTGCCGTACCGCTGGAGCGGATCGTGATCTTCCGCGTTCATTGCGGGGGCGCCTATGGGTAGGCTCCAGCCCGACTTGCCGGCCAGGAGGCAAGAGCACCCGCTTGCGACCCCACGGAGGCGTGCGGAAAGAAGGCCAGGTTCTCGGCATCTTCGTAGACCGACTCCGCCGGGGCTTCTCTTGCACCGATTCTGCAGAATTCGCATTCCGGCAAAACAGCCTCACATCGTAGGAGGGAATCCGCCTGTCGGCTGAGGACGTCGTGACGCCGTCGTGCACCGAATTGTAGAGCGGGGCGTGAGACCTGCCCGGTATTCCTCCCGGTCGTTCCCGCCCCGCCCGGCCGCTTCAGGCACGCACCTCCTCCCCAGTCGCCCGCGCGTCATCGCTGCCGTTGCCGGTGGACACCGGGCCCCGTTCATGTCCCCGACGGCGTTCCAGTCCCAGCCGCAAGGCGATGGCGACCAGTGCGGCCACCGCGAACCCGGCTCCAGCGAAGGTGAGTTGGCGGGTCCCCCAGTTGGTCATGACCCAGCCACCGACCGCGGTGCCCGCGGTGATGCCCAGGTTCGAGAATGAGATGAAGAGACTGTTGCCGAATTCGGGCGCGTCGCCTGCGTCCCGTCCCAGCCAGCTTTGGCTCACGACGAGTCCGCCCGAGTGCACGGCTCCCCAGATCAGTACCGCCGCGACCATCGGCGTGAACAGCGAGCCGACGACGTACAGCAGTACGTACACCAGCAGGCACAGCACCGGGTAGGCGACGACGGTACGGACGAGGCCGCGTCGCAGCAGACCGCCGAAGGCGAAGTTCCCGAGGACCATCACGATGCCGAACGCCATCAGCATGGCGCTGACCCAGGTGCCGTCCATGTGCGTGACCCGGCCCAGGAACTCGGCGAAGTAGCCGTAGACGGAGAACATCGCGGCGAAGACGAGAACGACGGACACGATGGTCAGCCACATGCGAGGCCGCTTCAGAATGCCCAACTGGGCCCCGTAGGAGAGCCGTCGGCCGGGACCGACAGGCATGGGCGGGACGAAGCGCAGGATGCCGAGGAAAGCGACCAGGTTGACGAGCGCGCCGAACCAGAACGCCGACGCCAGCGACAGGTGCTCGGCGAGGTACGAGGTCAGTGGCACACCGAACGCGAAACCGATGGTGACCCCGGCGAATACGGTCGTCGTTGCCCGCGTCGCGTCCTCGGCGGGCACCGCCCGGCCCGCGGTCGCGAGCGCGACGGCGAAGAACACGGGGTGGAAGAGCGCGGGAACGATACGGAAGGCGAGCATCACCTCGTACTGCGTGGTGAGCGCGTAGACGGCGTTGGACACGGCGAACACCGCGATCGCCGTGGCGAGCACCTTCTTGCGGTCGATGCCGGAGGTGAGCAGCGTGGTGAACGGCCCGGACACCGCGATGACCAGGGCGAAGACTCCGACCAGCCAGCCGGCGGCGGACGGGGTGACGCCGAGTTCGGCCGAGACCCGGGGGAGCACGCCGACCATGCCCATCTCGGTGGTGATGATCCCGAACACGCCCAGGGCGAGCACGAGAACGGTGAGGGAGGCCTTTCGCATCGGAACGAACGATACCTTTCGTCAAATCTGGAAAAATAGATATGTTTAGACGGGGGTTGGGGTAGATGGGTGCCGGTGCGGCCTACAGCTCGTCGCGGACGTGTGCTGCGAACTCGGCGATCGCCGGCTCGTTGCGCCGGTAGTACGTCCACTTGCCGATGCGTTCCGAGGCGAGCAGCCCGGCGTCCTTCAGCGTCTGGAGGTAGCCGGAGACCACCGACTGGGCCAGCCCGGATTGCTTCTGGATGTCGCCGACGCAGACGCCGATGTGGAAGCCGAGTCCCTGCTGTCGGTAGGGCTCCTCGTCGAAGTGCTTCTCCGGCTCCTTCAGCCACTGCATGAACTGCAGGCGAGCGGGGTTGGCGAGCGCCTTGTGCACGGCCAGGGGATCCATCGTCCACCTCATCCTCTCCGGCAAGATGTATCTAGCTTTCGCGATATGTAGTGGCAAGTCAAATCGTGCGGCCGAAGGCTCGGCGGGCCGGTGGGTGACGGGGTGTGGGCGGTGAGTGACGGGAAAAGCCCGTGCCGGCTGCCCCGAACTCCCCCGCCCCCAATCGTTATAAGGGGCTGACGGGACAAATGGCGGATTGAGTGACATAGGTGCATCGATGCACCTTGACGGCCCCATGAGGCCGAAGGAGGCTGAGGCGCCCCCCACGGAAGCCCATCTCCCACCTGTTGGAATGTCTATGCGCCCACTTGCTTCCGCAGGCACGCTCACAGCTGCCGCCGCTGCGGCGATGCTGCTTGCCCCTGCCGCCCATGCCACCCCTCCCGGCGACAACGGCACCGTGAAGATTCACGATGCCAAGACCGGTGAAGAGCTCCGTAAGAACGAGCCGCACGTGTGCACCTTCTACCTCGACGCCTTCGGGTTCGACGGTGGCCAGAACGTCGAGTGGCGCATCGAGGCGTGGGCCCCGACCGCCGCCGTCAAGGGTGAAATCGTGAAGTCCGGCTCCCTGGAGCTCGACGCCGAAGGGCACGGCCGTACGCCGGACCAGTCCCTGCCCGACGGTCACTACAAGCTGTTCTGGAACTTCGACGGCGAGCACGGCCGGGCCAAGCACAAGGTCTTCTGGACCGACTGTGGCGAGGAGAAGCCCGGTGGCGGCAAGCCGGGTGGCGGCAAGCCGTCGCCCTCCGCCAGCGAGTCGACCCCCGCCACCCCGTCCTCCTCGCCCTCTTCCCCGTCCTCCTCCCCGTCCGGCCCCGCGGGGCCGAGCGAGGCGCCCACGGCGTCTGCCTCCGAGGGCGCCGTCACCACCCCGCAGGCCTCCACCTCCTCGCCGGCCGCCCCCGCCAACGGCGACCTCGCCGAGACCGGCACGGGCGCCCCGGTCGGCCTGCTCTCCGCAGCTGCCGCCGCCCTCGTCGCAGCAGGCGCCTACCTGGCCCTCCGCCGCCGCAAGGCCCAGCAGCACTGACAAGCCCCACCACCCAGGCTGCCTGCCCCCGCTGCCCCCGCACTCCACGACGGAGTACGGGGGCAGCGTCATGTGCGGCCGGCGGCGCGAAGTTCCGCGCTCGTGGCGGGAGATGGAGGGGGTGGGGTACGGTGACGGTGTAATCACGCTCTGTGTTCCCGTGGGGGCATAGGGCGACCCTCGGCGGTGCGCCAACACCAAACCGAGGGCCTACACCGCCAGTGGAAAGAGGCCACCGGAAATGTTTCGTCATGCTATCGCGCCCTCTGCGCGCTTCACGCTGGCGTCGCACGACGTCGTCCGCCATTCGTATCTGAACAGCGACGCGAAGATTCTCGTGCTGTACGTCCAGGGGCTTCCCGAGGGAGCCTTGAACAGGTCCATGAGTGAGATCGCCCGGAAGCTGGGAATCAAGGGCCGCGCCTACCAGAAGGTAAAGCAGCAACTGATCGAGCACGGTTTCGTGCATGAGTGGCGGAGCCAGGCCGACAGGGGGCGCTGGGCCACCGAGCGGCTGGTCGCGAACGTTCCCCTGACGAGCGAGCAAGCAGCCTCCTTGCGGGGAACCGAACTCACGGCCCCGTCCGTTACTCCACCCGCCGCTTCGCCCACCACCCCGCCACCGAGTGCGCCCTTTCCGGCGGTCGGTGAACCGGCGGCTCGGACGGTCGGTGGCTATGAACCGGTAGAAGACCACAGTGATGAGACCACTCCCCACCCACCCTCCGAAGCGGAGCCGAAGGGCTCGGCGACGGACCCCGCGCTGTCGGCCCGTGCCGAGCGCCTCCTGCTCTCCTTGCGCCACTCCCACCGTGAGCTGCACCTCGGCGTGCGCGAAGCCCGCAACTTGGTCCCGGCGGCGGTCAAGTGGCTGGAACGCGGCCTGAGTGAGGCGGACCTGCGCCACGCCCTGCTCGCCGAACGTCCGGCGAGCGGTGTGCGCTCGGCGGTCGGCTTCCTCCGCCACCGCCTCATCCAGAAACTTCCCGAGCCCCAAGTCACACTCCGGCCCCACGAGCCCTCGCCCGTCCGTGAACTACTCGAATGCGAGGGTCCGGGTGAGAAACACGTCTTCCGCCCCCTGGCCGACGAAACCGAATGCGCCCCCTGCCGCCGCCGCTCCGTAACCCGCACCACCCCGGCCTCCGAGCAGCCCGTTCACATCCCCTGGCGAGAACGTCTCGCCCGCATCAAGAACACTTCGGCGGCCCTGCCGAGCAGTGGCTGACACCCCGCCTGCCTCACCGCACAACCACGGCGAACGATGTGCGGACACGCCGAAAGCTTTTGCGCCCGCTGAGCCCGGTGGACCGCATGCACTCCACATCGACGCTCGCGGAGTCGGTATTCTCGAATATTCTCGTGCCAGCGTCGGCCGCGCATCGACATCCCCAGGCAGCGGCGGAGAACCTTTGATCCGGAGAGAGGTTCTGTGCGAGAGGCAGGCCGAAATGGCACGCAGGCTGTGGTTCAACGGTACGGGCAGCGGTGGCACAGGATGTCCGTCACTTCACGAGGATCTCGACAGCCGGGAAGTCATCATTCACGGACCCCCGCTCAGCGATCCCGAGGATGTGGCTCAGCTACAGCACCTGTCGGAAGGCGAAGTAGCTGTCATCGTGCCGCGTGAGCTCCTGGTCGACTACGCGCCGAGGGACGCCACCCGCGCAGCGAGGATCATCGACCTGAACGAGTTCGAGAACCTCTTCAGGACGTTCAAGCACACGGCGTGGCGACTGGAGACCCGACGGCGCTACGCCAGCGATGAAGTCACGTAAACCTACCGGCAGTTCAAAGAGAATGGTAGCGCCCAGTGGGATCTCGAAGACCCGTACTGCGCCATGATCCGAGCCCAGACCGAGCAGGGCAAACGGGTTGAGCGAGTCCGCATCGTCGACGATTCGCCGACGTCTGGTCAGCTCTACCCCCTTGCCAACGCGAAGCGGAACACCGCCATCGGCGAAGACATCAGAAACCTGCGAAAGGCTGAAGCAGCACAGCTCGGCTTGCCAGGGGATGCCTTCTGGATCTTCGACTCGCGACTCGTAGCGCGGTTGAACTTCGACCTCGACGACCAACTCGTGGACGTTGAAATCATCACGGAGCCAGCAGAAGTGGTGCGCTGCTGTTTGGCCCGCGACGCGGCATGGCATCACGCAGGCCCGCACGAGGTGTTCGCGGCCAGCATCGAACGACTCGACTGAAGGCATGCGCTGAACCGGTGAGTACGGATTACCAGAAGGCACGTGCAGCTCTGGGCGCCAGGCTCCGGGAGCTCCGCGTTACGGGCCCAGGAGGGCGGCTCACCGGTTCACAGCTGGCTGCACGTCCCGGATGGGTGCAGTCCAAGGTCAGCAAGCTGGAAAACGGCCGTCAGACAGCAGCCCCCGAGGACCTGCGGTTGTGGGCGGTCGCTGTCGGCCACCCGGATGCGTACGACGAACTGCAGGCCAGGCTAAGGGGGTTCGAGTCCCATGAACGGTCGTGGCGCAGACAACTCGCGTCCGGCCACCGCCCGGTACAGGACACCTGGAACGAACTGGTCGCTGGATCCTCGACCATCCACGAGTGGAAGCCGACCATGGTGTCGGGCCTGCTCCAGACGGCCGACTACGCGCGCCATGTCTTCCTCAGATACGCAGAACTCCAGAACTCCGCCCGGGACACCGAGGAAGCCGTCCGCTCCCGGATGAAACGGCAGGAGTGGCTGTACCGTCCGGGCAAGAAGCTCCACGTCCTGATGGGGGAAGCCGCGCTGCACACCTTGATCTGCCCTCCTCGTGTCCTCGCCGCCCAGCTGGACCGCCTGGCCGACACCATCGGCATGGAGACCATCCACCTCGGAATCGTCCCCCTTCACGCACTGGCGAAGGTCCCTCCGGCCATGGCTTCTGGAGCTTCGACAACCGCCTCGTGGTCACCGAGGACTGGCACGCCGAGCTGTGGTTCGAAGACGCGGACACCATCGCCACGTACCAGCGCGTGTGGCAGGCTTTGAGCAAGTCCGCTGTGTTCGGAACCGAGGCCCAACACGTGATCGCTCAGGTGCACCGGAGGGTCGATGTCCGCTAACGGTCGGCAGCACGCTTGACCGGATCGGACGCCACCCTTGCCGGAGACCGGCCTGTCACGCGTCGATCTGTTGATGCCGTATCGCAGTGAGGAACCCGGCCCACGACTCGCTGCCGAACATCAGCACCGGACCGTCGGGTGCCTTCGAGTCGCGAACCGCGGTGGCCTGGGGAAAATGGGCGGTCTCGACGCACTCAGTCGTGCTAGCTCCGCTGTACGACGACTTGAACCAGTGGAGGAGCCTAGGGGAGTGGGGCACTGGAAGCATTACATCTCCTTGCGGACGCGCTCGATCATGGCCGACGACGCGGCCATGTCCAACGCTTGTGCACGCAGGTAGTCGAACGCAAGTCTGTATCGGTCGAGTTCTTCGTCCGTTTCCATGAAGAGCGGGCCGACGTGCAGATCGACGTACACGACGTCCAGACTCGCTTCGGCCCCGCCGAGGATGACGAAACTTCCCAAGGCCGCGCCATGCGCGCCCTTGGAGAACGGCAGGATCTGCAGAGTGATGTGCTGCGAACTGTTGGCTTCCAGTAGGTGTCCCAGCTGATCGCGCATGCTTTCGGGAGATCCGACTACGCGACGGATCACTGACTCGTCGAGAATCGCCCAGAGGTGAGGTGGCTTCGGTCGGCTCAGGATCTCTTGCCGCTTCATGCGGATGTCCACGAGATGCTGGATCTCATCGGGGGCCAGCCGCATCTCGCTGGCACCTTGAATCGCTGTGCTGTAGGAGCGTGTCTGCAAAAGGCCAGGGACGTAAGTGCTGGAGAAGTGGTCCTCACGCACAGCCTCGTCTTCGAGCGTCAGCAGAAGATTCATGTCAGCGGGGATCGAGTCGGTGTACGGTCCCCACCAGCCCTGTTGCTTCGCGTCCTTCGCCAGGGCGACCACAGCGTTCCGCTCCGCGTCGGATGCGTTGTACTGCCGGCAGAGCGCGTCGGCGATGGGCCACTTGACGGGGCCTTCCTGGGTTTCATAGCGGCTGACAGTGGCCTTCGAGATGCCAACGAGCCGACCGGCTTCCTCCAGTGTCATGCCCTTCCGTGCGCGCAGTTTGCGCATCATCGCGCCGAGTTGCCGACGTCGTGTCGTGGTCCTGACGGACATGGAGGGTGGCCTTCCGTTCTGCTTCCGCTGGGGCTCTCCGGCGCCAACAAGGCTATGACCGACGTGAGTTGTCAATGCCGGGATTCACCCGATCGATTCTCGTGAGAAGTTTCATGAAGGAAGTTCTCGCTGGCATACTCGCAGATCTGACCACTCAGCGCAGCCGTATGGATACGCCAGGTGTAAGGCTGGGGTGGCGCCGGAAGGAGAGTGCATGTCCGGACACGACAACAACTCGCGATTCCGCAGCGTTCTGCCGTTCGAGGCTGAACCCGCAGCGGTCCGGGACCTGCGGAGAGGCGTCAGAGGGCAGCTCGCGGAGTGGCGCTTGTCGGCTGTGGCCGAAGAAGCCGAGCTTGTGGTGAGCGAGCTGGCGACCAACGTAATCAAGCATGTGGGAAAGGGGACCGCCGCTACCTTGGTCCTGGAAGTGGTGGAGGACCGGCTGCGGATCGAGCTTCATGACAAAAGCTACCGTGTGCCGGTGCTTGGCTCAGCGGCCTGTGATGACGAGTGCGGCAGGGGGCTGCACCTGCTGGTCGGTATGACTGCCGACTGGGGAACGCTGCTGACAGCGACGGGAAAGTCCGTCTGGTGTGAACTGCCTGCTGGTCTAGGGGTGCATTGCGGCCGGGTGCGGCGGGCCGAGACAGTCCTGAGTGAATACCGGCGCGATGTTGGTGGGCCGCCTCTGCTGCCGAGTCGTTCCGTTCAGTTCCTTGAGGAATCCGCCACCAATCTCATCGTGGACCTACTGCACTGGGTCACCGCCCAAGGCGGCGACCCCGACAGCCTGCTGGACCGGGCGCAGATGCACTTCGAGGCGGACGCGGCGTGATCGCTGCAGCGCATGAACGGAGCGCTGGCGGCTACACAGTCTTGTCTGCTCCGGCAACATTCTCGATTTCAGCTCGCAGGGCTGCCGGGGTGCGCCATACCGTGCCGCGGTGGCTTCTGTGACACATTCTGTGACAGTTCGCACAAAGAAAGGCAAGATCCTCCAATCTGGTCTCGCGCGGGCCTGACAGGTGGAGAGGGAGGACATGATGCACTTCGATATAGCCCTCACCCAGAGCGCCGTACACCTGCTCAAAGCGGAAATCGCACACAGAGCACTGGAGGGGCTGCCCGAGTTTGCGTGCTTGCTCAATCTTGCGTTTACGCAGTGCGGGGCTCCGCTCGCGAAAGGTGGCCCAGCGGACCAGGAGCCGTCCTTCGGCGACAGGGGCCCCGTCGTCGTCCAACTCGTCAGGCTGCTCAGGGATGCGGATGAGCTCACCGGACGCGACCCCGTCCTCGATGGCCTGGGCTGCGAGCAGCATCTCCGCCTCGTGCTCCACGAACGCTTCGGCGACGAGCCTGGTGAGCCGACCGCCCTTGGTGGCGGGCCCGGAGTGGTCGGGGCGGCTCGTGATCAGATCTGCGCTCTTGCGGCTGATGCTGGCGGCCGACCGGAATTCGGGTACGTCGCGTGTCGCGTCCCTGTGGAGAGGCAGAGAGCGGAGAAGCTCAGCGAGATCGTGTGTGGGCTGCTGATACGTCCTGAGCTGGCGCCAGTCGTTGTTCACGACGCGCGAGCAGATCAGCAGCAACTCGTCCCAGGTCCAGGCAGGGCTACGCATGGGCAATATCGTATGGGTGTTCGCCGTGGCGCGAGGCTGTCCGAGGAAGGCCGACTCGTGCCGCACACTGGAGGACGGTCGCGATGTCAGTGGGGTCTGTCACCCTCTGTAAGGGCGGAACGCAAAGAGTGTTCGCCATGCAAGTTCGTAAGGAGGGTGCATGACCAGCACTGAGAGGAAGTTCACCTCGGTAGAGATCTGCGCTGGGGCGGGAGGGCAGGCGCTTGGTCTGGAGCGTGCCGGGTTTGAGCATGCGCTTCTGATTGAGATGGACAAGAACGCGTGCGATACGCTCCGTCACAATCGCCCGCTGTGGGAAGTTCATGAAGGTGATCTCCGCGACTACGTTAAGAGCGGAGCTGCCCGGACCCTCAAGAGCAAGGTCAAAATCGATTTGCTCGCCGGGGGCGTGCCCTGCCCGCCATTTTCTCTGGCGGGTAAGCAGCTCGGTCGTGAGGATGAAAGGGATCTCTTCCCGACGATGATCGATCTGGCCGGGCAGCTGGATCCTCCGGCCATCATGATCGAAAATGTTCGCGGGCTGATGCAGTCGAAGTTCGATAGCTATCGCGAAGAGATTATGAAGGATCTCAGGGACCTGGGGTACGAGTGTGACTGGCGAGAGCTGCAGGCCGGCGACTTCGGTGTCTCGCAGCTGCGGCCGAGGAGCATTCTCGTAGCCTTGAAGCCGGAGTACTGGAAGCGCTTTAACGTGGATGGCTGGTACCTGCCCCCTGCCGATCAAGAGCCTGCGCTTTCAGTCGGTGAACTCCTTTCGGCTTCGATGAAGGAGCGAGGGCTGAAGGGGAAGGCTTTTGATGACTGGTTCGATAAGGCGAAGGCCGGTATCGCCCCGACTCTTGTTGGCGGTTCCAAGAAGCATGGTGGTGCCGACCTTGGACCGACGCGGGCGAAGAGGGCATGGGCCGATCTCGGAGTCTGTGGGCTGGGCGTAGCCGATGAGCCGGACAAGGAAACAGGGAAGACGAAAAATCCTGCCCGGGATCTCGGTACAGGAACGGAAAATGGGCCCATGCTAACCGTTCGCCAGGCGGCGATGATCCAGGGTTTCAATCCGGAACCGGATGAAAAGCAGTGGGAGTTCATGGGGCGTAAAACTGCGGCATACCGGCAAGTTGGAAACGCCTTCCCTCCCCCTGTCGCTAAGGCGGTTGGACTTCAGATCATGAAGGCGCTTGAAGCGTACCGAGCGCAGATGGAGGATGATTCAGTCGGTGTTTCCTTGGCGGCGGAGTCTACTCACAGCGAGGATGATCTGGTCGGCGCACGCCCTTGACGGTTCATGTTCCCAGAAGCGGAGAACAGTCCATCCCGCATCGGCTAGGCGTTGGTTTGTGTCGCGGTCGCGGGCCATGTTTCGCGCTACTTTGTCAGACCAATACCCAGGGTTGGTCTTGGGTGGGACATAGTGCTCAGGGCAGCCGTGCCAGTAACAACCGTCAATGAATACGGCAACCTTCACGGGACGGAAGACCATGTCTGCTGTTCGACGGAGGTTAGGCAGGGGCTTCGCTCCGACTCGGTAGCGAAGCCCCTGCGCGTGGACCAGTTGGCGGATCAGCCGTTCTGGTTTTGTGTCACGGCTCCGGATCGCCTGCATGTTTCGGCGCCGTCCTGCAGATGAGGCCCAGGAACCTGCTGGCGGAACCCAGGGTTCTTCGGTATCCACCTTGGCTTCCTTTCCAAATTACTTATTTAGATGCTTTCTTCCTGGTTTCGGGAAGAAGGGGTGCTTCCTGTACTTCGTCATCCGGACTGGCAACCACCCAGTAGCGGCCATCCATGAGTGTGCGAGCTCGGTTGCCGTGCAGAGGCTTAGCCTCGACGACTCGTGCGCTGACGAATTCTCCCTCCTGGGGCACTGGCAATTCTAGCTGCGCGGCGGCGGCCTGATGATTCGGGTAGTCGCCGAAGATAAGGATTCCCTCTCCCCGGAGTGCGGCCCGCGCGCCGCCGTTATAGCGGACTCGCTTCATGTAGTCCTTCTGCTGCGCAAGGGTGCGCACGACTGTCCTGTTGATGCGTCGGCGCTGAACCCTCCGGAACAACTCGGACACCTTTGCCTGTCCCGGGCTCCGGCGGGAGGATGACCCGGCAGACAGGATGGGCTGAAGAAGCTCTGGACCGATATGCAGTAGAAGGTTCTCTTCGAGCTTCTCGTCTTTCCATATCCACTGCACCAGTGAATGGTTCTCCTTGGTCAGTCGGAATTTTCCATCCCGATTTCCCTTCTTGGTTACTTTGCCGCTGGTGGTGAGTTTCTTGTGATCTGCGCGAAGCAAGCCTGCGCACCACTGGCTCTTGTGGTCATCCGCCCAGACCACGAGGCAGATTTCCCCGAGAGCCTCCGGCGGAATCATCCACTGATAAATTTTCTGCGAGAATTTACAGTCAACCTCAATCCCCTCGATGAGGTAATCCATATCATTTCCGCTTTTGAAGCCGAACTCGCGCAGAAGGTTGATCTCGACCAGGGTTCCGGCGTGCGTTTTTTCTGTCTTGTGCAGGTCGTTCCAGTCAAACCTGCCAGTGTGCTCTCCGTCGAGTAGCTGATCGATGGTGTTTCGGAGAACGGTGCTAAACCGTGCTCCTGTGGGATCCAGCTTCAGAAGGTGCTCTCGCACAGCGATAAGTTCAATGTCGTCGGCTGAGTCTGGTACTGAGGCCATGTTTTTTGCGGCGGAATGGTCTTCAGAAAAGAAAGGAAGCAAGGGAAACCTCGTCTGTGTTCCAGGGTGTTGGGTGAGGAGTTTGAAGTAAGGGTCCCGTCAGACGCCACCCGCGATGCTCCGCACGTAACAGAGCCCCGGCCGGTCGCTCAGCCAGACCTCTTCCCCCGTGGGGACGAAGCCCGTGCGGGTCAGGACCGTGCGGGAGGCCGTGTTGTCGAGGGCGGCTGCTGCGCGGAGGGTGGTGAGGTTGTATTCCGTGGCGGCCAGGGTGCAGAGGTGGCGGACGGTGGCTGTGGCCAGGCCGCGGTTGGTGGCTTTTTCGGCCATGCGGAAGCCCAGGTCCGCGGTGCCGTTCGCGACGTCGACCAGGTTGAACCGGCCGAGTACTTCGCCGTCGGCGTCCACGAGGAGGTGGAAGTGGCAGACGCCCTCGGCCTGTTCGGCGAGCCGGGCGGCGTGCAGGGCGTCGAAGTGGGTGAAGTAGTCGTCGCCGCGGTCCGGTACCGACGCCGCGAAGAACGCGCGGTTCTCCAGCTCGAACGCGAGCAGGGCGGGGGCGTGGTCGGGGCGGAGGCGTTGGAGTTCCGGCATGGCAGAACCATACGGATCACGGGGCCGCGGGGCCTGTGTTTTGTCGGGCGGGGGAGGCCCCTGCCCCACCGGCGCGGCCGGGCAGGGGACCGGCTCCGTACGGCTGGTTCTCACCCGGCTCCGTGACACTCCCGGTAGGCACGGTTCGAGCCGCACCAGCAAGGGGCGTTGCGGGCCGGGGGCCAGGGGATCGCGCGGCCACGGGCGGCGAGGGTGGTGGCGTACTGGGGGAGGAGTTCGGGGGCGGTGGGGGACGCGGCCTCGGAGGCGGCGAACGCCTCGTACGAGGGGACCGTGCCGGTCACGATGCCGAGGTTGGGGGTGCCCGCCTCGTGGAGGTCCCGGAGGGCGGCCTCCAGGCGGGCCAGGTGCTCGGGGTGGGAGGGGTACTCGTCGCGCAGTTCCGGGTACGCGGTGAGGAGTTCGTCGAGCTCGGCGGCCGGCCAGTGCAGCACCGCCACCGGGAACGGGCGGGACAACGCCGTGCGGTACGCGCCCAGTTCGGCGCGCAGGCGGGTGATCTCGGCGCGGAGCTCGCCCGGGTCCGAGGAGCCCAGCGACCACAGGCGCTTGGGGTCGTGGAGCTCGTCCAGCGGGACGGCGGCCGTGTGGACGGTGTCGGCCAGCGCGTCCCACGCGTCGTGGTCGGCGCCCATCAGCCGGCGTACCCGGTGCCGGCCGAACAGCAGCGACCGGGTGGCGTACGGGACCTCCTCGTCCGGTGTGAGGAGCAGGGCCAGCGCGGCCGAGAAGTAGTCGTGGGCCGCTTCGAGCTCGTCGTGGGTTTCGAGGGTTCCGGCCGCGATCTCCCAGGCGGCGGGGTCGAGCGGAGCCGCGGCGCGGATGCCCTCGATGATCGCGCGGGCCTCGGCCTCGTGGCCGTACTCCCACAGATTGGCCGCGTTCAGGGCCTTGACCAGGTGGGGGTGGTCCAGGTCGGGGGAGCCGAGCAGTTCGCCGTAGAGGGTGGTCGCGCGGGCGCGGTCGCCGGCGAGTTCCAGATGGGCCGCGGCGCGGAGGAGCAGCGGCTCACGGTCCTCGGGATACCGCGCCGCGGTGCGCAGCAGGCGCTCGGCTTCGGTGGTGTGGTCGGCAGGCGTGTCGGGGCGCATGAATCACACCGTACTGCTGTACGGCTCCTGGGCGGAGGGGCGTTCCGGCCCTGGAGAGTTACGGGTGATGGGCTTATCGTGCGGCCCGTGCGGGAGCGGATACCGGTCGTGGTGCAGCGGAACCCGTGGGGGCGCAGGGCCGTCGCGCGCGGGCTCTGGACGGCTGCCGAGGTGGTGGTGACCCTCGGTGTCGTCCTGTTGCTGCTCGTCGTCCATCAGATGTGGTGGACGAACCGGCAGGCCCGTGCCGGAGCCGAGGACCAGGTGCGGGCCCTCCAGAGGCAGTGGGCGGACGAGAGGCACGGGGGCGCGGAGGGCGAACCGGGGGAGGGGGAGGAAGAAGGAGGGGGAGAAGCGGGCCGTGGGAGCGGCGGGCGTTCGTCCGGGGAGCGGGCCGCGTCCGTGCCTCGCGGGTACCGGGCGTACGCCGTCATCCGCATTCCCCGGCTCGGGCTCGCCGCCCCCGTGGCCCAGGGAGTCGGCAAGCGGGGCGTCCTCGACAAGGGGTACGTCGGGCACTACCCCGGCACCGCGCAGCCCGGACGGCCCGGGAACTTCGCGCTCGCCGGACACCGCAACACGCACGGCGAGCCCTTCAGGTACATCAACCGGCTGCGGCGCGGGGACCGGATCGGCATCGAGACCCGGGACGCCGTCTACACGTACACCGTCGACCGGACCCTCGCCCGGACCAGCGCCCGCGACAGCGGGGTCATCGCGGCGGTGCCGCGCAGCGACGTGAAGCCGTCCGCCGGGTACGACACGGCCGGCAGCTATGTGACGCTCACCACCTGCACGCCCGAATTCACCTCCCGGTACCGGCTCGTCGTGTGGGGAAGGCTCACGGATGTCCGGATGCGATGACCCGAGTGTCCGGAAGTGTCCAAACGAGCCGGCCGGGTCGCACTAAGGTTCCCTGACGTGCTCAGACGACGTCCGCAGTTGTTGTGGTTGCTGGTCCCTTACGTGCTCTACCTGGGAGCGCTGCCGCTCGTGAACCGGGTCCACCCGGTGGTTCTCGGGCTGCCGTTCCTCTTCGTGTGGCTGCTCGGGGCGACCCTGCTGACCCCCGTCGCCGTATGGCTGACCCGGCGGGGGGACCGCCGGTGAACGCCGCGGTCGCGACCTCCGTCTTCGGGGTCTTCATGGTCGTCACCGTCGCCCTCGGCCTGCTCGCCACGCGCGGGCGGCGCAAGGGGAACGGGAACGGGGAGGGCGGAGGTCTCGCCGAGTGGTCGGTGGGCGGGCGCAGCCTGGGAACCGTCTTCATCTGGGTGCTGATGGCCGGCGAGGGCTACACCAGCTTCAGCTACCTGGGCGCCGCGGGATGGGGCTACAACTACGGGGCGCCGGTCCTCTACGTGGTGGCGTACATGTCCTGCGGGTACGCCATCGGCTACGTCGTCGGACCGATGCTGTGGGCGTACGCGCGCAGGCACGGGCTCGTCGGGATCACCGACATGGTGGCGCACCGCTTCGGCCGGCCCTGGCTCGGTGCGCTCGTCGCGGTGCTCGCGACCGTCTTCCTGCTGCCGTACATCCAGCTCCAGATCACCGGCATGGGCGTGGTCGTCTCGACCATCTCCTACGGTGCCATCGGCCTGAACCAGGCGTACTTCATCGCCTTCGCCGTCACCACCGGCTTCGTCGTGGTGAGCGGGCTGCGCGGCAGCGCGTGGGTGTCGGTGCTCAAGGACGTCCTCGTGATCGCCACGCTCGGTTTCCTCGTCGTCTACGTGCCGATGCACTACTTCGACGGGTACGGGCCCTTCCTCGACCGGCTCGTCGCGGAGAAGAGCGAGTGGCTGACCTTCCCCGGACACGGGGACAGCGGGCTCGGACAGGCGTGGTTCGTCACCACCTCGTTCCTCAACTCCCTCACCGTGGTGATCTTCCCGACGACCGTGGCCGGTTACCTCGGGGCGAAGAACGCCGATGTGCTGCGCCGCAACGCGATGCTGCTGCCCGCCTACAACGTGCTGCTCTTCGTACCGATGCTGCTCGGCATGGCGGCCCTCTTCGTCGTGCCGGGGCTCGTCGGGGCGGAGTCCAACCTGGCGCTCTTCAAGCTGGTCGTGGACTCGCTGCCGGCCTGGACCGTCGGTGTCGTCGGGGTGGCCGCGGCGCTCTCCTCGATCGTGCCGATGGCGGTCTTCATGCTGGTCATCGGCACGATGTGGGGACGCAGCGTGCTCTCGCTCGTACCCCGGTGGGAGCGGCGGCAGAAGGGCGCCGCACAGGTGGTGGTCGTGGTCGCGGGGAGCCTGGCGCTGCTGCTCACGTACACCGCGCCGAACACCCTGGTGCGGCTCTCCCTCATCTCGTACGAGGGCATGGCGCAACTGCTCCCCATGGTGTTGCTGGGGTTGGTGTGGCGGCGACTGACCCTGCTCGGGGTGATGAGCGGGCTGGTCGTCGGCGTGGGGGCGGTGTGCGGGTTCGTGTTCACGGAGAACGACCCGGTGTGGGGGGTGAACGCGGGCATCGTGGCGCTGGGCGCCAACCTCGCCGTCGCGCTCGCCGTGACGTACGCGGGGCCGCGCGAGCGCGACGACCGGCCGGACGACGAGGTGCTGGCCCGGGACGAGATCCGGCCCGCGGCGCAGGACGCGGAACCCGGCGGCGGTGTCCGGGCGGGGGCGGGGCCGGGACCAGGGCCGGGACCCGGGGCAGGGGCAGGTACGGGACCCGGGACAGGGTTGGGTACGGAGCGCTGACGTGTCCGGGGACAGGGGCGGGGACGGGGCGCTGACGTGTCCGGGGACAGGGGCGGGGACGGGGCGCTGACGTGTCCGGGGCGGACGGCGGGTGGGGCGGGACGGTGCCCGAAGGCGGATGGCACTGTCGGACCCATCGTGTATAACGGCTGGAGAGCCGAACGCACGCGCGTAAGCACACACATGTGTGAACGGGACGAGGAGAGGAGGGACCGATGACCGGGGACACGAACCGTCTGCGCGACGGTCTCGCCCGCCTGCTCCGCCCCGCCGCACTGCTGCTCTTCCTCGTCACCGAGATCCTGCTCGCCGAGGGCGGCAGCCTCTCCGCCGCGGTCGCTCTCGCCGCCACCGCCGCGGCCGGTTCCGCGCTCGCCGTCGCCTCGCTCATCAGCGCCCGCTGTGCCGCCCCGGTGCCCCGCACCCGGGTCCGTACCGCCATCCGGGACCGGGAGAGACGCACCGCGTTCCTGCCGCAACGAGACCCGGACGCCAAGGGGCGCAGACGCCCCCGAGCCCCCGGCCGCGCCCTTCCGGCGGCCGCGTAGGGGCTCGTTCACGCCGGTGGATGCCGAGGCGCGCATCCACCGACGGTCATAGGTGCTCCCCGCGGTCCGTCATGCCGATCACGTACTTCCCCCGGCACGACGAGACCCTCGGAGGGCTCACCCATGTCCGTCTTCATGTCCTCATTCGCCTCCCTGGTCGGCGCGTTGGCCGACGCGCTGGACCCGCTGTTCCAGACCGCGTCCGCAGCCGCCGCCATCGTGCTGTTCACCGCGCTCGTACGGCTCGCCGTCCACCCCCTGTCGCGGGCCGCGGCGCGCGGGCAGAAGGCCCGCACCAGGCTCCAGCCGCAGATCGCCGAGCTGCGCAAGAAGCACGGCAAGAACCCCGAGCGCATGCAGCAGGCACTCATGGAACTGCACCGGGAGGAGAAGGTCTCGCCGCTCTCCGGCTGCCTGCCCAGCCTGCTGCAGATGCCCGCCTTCTTCCTCCTCTACCACCTCTTCTCCAGCAGGACGATCGGCGACGAGCCCAACGAACTGCTCGGCCACCAGCTCTTCGGCGCCCCGCTCGGCGAGCGCTGGCACGACGCGCTCGCGCACGGCGGGCCGTTCGGCGAGCAGGGACTGGTCTACCTCGGCCTGTTCGCGGTCGTCGTCGCCGTGGCCACGTTCAACTTCCGGCGTACGAAGCGGCAGCTGGCCGCGAACCCCGTCACCCCGGCCACCGGCCCCGACGGGCAGCCGGTCCCGGGCATGGGCGCGATGACGAAGCTGATGCCGCTGATGTCCTTCTTCACGCTCTTCACCGTGGCCTTCGTACCGCTCGCCGCCGCGCTGTACGTCGTCACGAGCACCACCTGGACCGCGGTCGAACGGGTCTTCCTGTACCGGGACATGCCGGCCGCCGGGGCCGCCGCGGTCACCGCCGGGTGAGCGGGCGGCACGGTCGGAACGGCACAGGCGGCACGGCCGGGACGGGTGGTCCGAGTGGTCCGGGCAGGCGGTTCGGACGGGGTGCTGGTCCAGGTTGTGAACAGGGTCTTGCAGGGTGATCGGATGTCTTGGACGATCGGACAAGCCTGCGATGGCCGCCACCCATCCGACGGGCCCGATCTCGACCAAGGGGAGAAAGACCGTTGAAGCTGCTTCGTGTGGGTACGGCGGGCGCGGAACGACCTGCGCTGCTGGACGAGGACGGAACCCTGCGTGACCTGTCGGGAATCGTCGCCGACATCGACGGCGCGCTGCTCGCCGACGCGTCCGCGCTCGCCCGGGTACGGGCCGCCGCGGCCGTGCCCGGCGAACTGCCCGTGCTCGACGCCGACGGGCTGCGGGTAGGGCCGCCGCTCGCCCGGATCGGCAAGATCGTGTGCATCGGGCTGAACTACCACGACCACGCCACCGAGACCGGCGCGGAGATTCCGGCCGAGCCGATCCTGTTCTTCAAGGCGCCGGACACCGTCGTCGGGCCCGACGACACGGTCCTGGTGCCGCGCGGCAGCGTCAAGACCGACTGGGAGGTCGAGCTCGCGGTCGTCATCGGGCGCACCGCCCGCTACCTGGAGTCCGCCGAGGAGGGGCTCGCGCACGTCGCCGGGTACGCGACGTCGCACGACGTCTCCGAGCGCGAGTTCCAGATCGAGCGCGGCGGCACCTGGGACAAGGGCAAGAACTGCGAGACGTTCAACCCGCTGGGGCCGTGGCTGGTGACCGTGGACGAGATCGCCGACCCGCAGGCGCTGTCGCTGCGGCTCTGGGTGAACGGCGAGCTGAAGCAGGACGGCACGACGGCCGACCAGATCTTCCCGGTGGGCGAGGTGGTCCGTTACCTGAGCCACTTCATGACGCTCTACCCGGGCGACGTGATCAACACCGGCACCCCGGCCGGGGTCGCCCTGGGCCGGCCCGAGCCCAAGCCGTACCTGCGGGCCGGGGACGTCGTGGAGCTGGAGATCGCGGGGCTGGGGCGGCAGCGGCAGGAACTCAAGGACGCGTAGCCGACGGCGCGGGGCGGCCTCCCGGACGCCCCGCACGCGCCCCGGATGCCTCGGACGACCTCGGGCCCTCTGTCCGGACGCCCTGGACGCCCTCGGATCCCCGGGCACCCTCGGATCCCCGGCCGCCCCGGCTCACTGTGGGTGACCGCCTTCGCCCGGAGCCCATGAGGGCGTGAAGAGGCGTAAAGATCGGAGGGGTGGGGCGCCGGGCGAGCGGCACCCCACCCCTCCTCCGCGTCACCCGCCGAGCGTCGCCGCGAACCGCTCCAGCGCCTCGACCACCAGGGCGTGGTCCTCCGCCTGGGGCAGGCCCGAGACCGTCACCGAACCGATGACGCCCGCGCCCTCGACGGCGATGGGGAACGAACCGCCGTGCGCGGCGTAGACGTCCGGGTCCAGGCGCGAGGAGTCGTCGAACGTCGTCCCCTTCGCCCGGAACCGGGTACCGACCAGGTACGAGCTCTCGCCGTACCGTTCCACGACCCTGCGCTTGCGGTCGATCCAGGCGTCGTTGTCCGCGCTCGAACCCGGCAGCGCGGCATGGAACAGCTGCTGCGGGCCGCGGCGGATGTCGATCGCGACCGGCGCGTGCCGTTGCCGGGCCATCGAGACGAGCAGGTCGCCGAGCGCGTACGCGTCGTCGTAGCCGAAGTGCGGCAGCGTCAGTCGGCGTTCCTGCGCGATGAGCTCGGAGATGGTCGGAGCGGTGGGGCTCATACGGGCTGCTCCTCGGGGCGGAGGCGGGGTGGGGTGGGGTGGGGTTGGTGGGGGAAGCGGTCAGACGGGCAGGGACACGGTCACGCCCTCGCGGGCCGAGCGGCGGGCCGCCTCCAGGACATCAAGGGCCGTCGCGGCCTGGAAGGCGGTCACTGGATTCTCACCCTTTCCACGCAGTGCGTCGGCGACCGCCGCGTAGTACGCCGGATAGTCGCCCGGCAGGGTACGGACCGGGGTGCCGCCGCCCGTCAGCGGGGACTCGCCCGCGCCGAGCCGGCCCCACAGCTCCTCGGGCTCCTCGCCCCACGGCCGGTCCGCTGTCGGGCGCGCGCCCGCCCGCAGGGCGGCCTCCTGCGGGTCGAGGCCGTACTTCACATAGCCGGCGGACCTGCCCAGTACCCGGAAGCGCGGGCCGAGCTGCGCCGCCGTGGCACTGACGTACAGATGCGAGCGGACCCCGTTCGCATGGGTGATCGCGACGAACGTGTCGTCGTCCGCGGCGGCACCGGGGCGGCGCACGTCGGACTCCGCGTACACCCGCACCGCCGGTCCGAACAGCACGAGCGCCTGATCGACGACATGGCTCCCCAGGTCGTACAGCAGCCCGCCGATCTCCTGCGGGTCGCCCGACTCGCGCCAGCCGCCCTTCGGCCGTGGCCGCCACCGCTCGAAGCGGGATTCGAAGCGCTGCACGTCGCCCAGTGCACCGTCCGCGATCAGCCGGGAGAGGGTGAGGAAGTCGTTGTCCCAGCGGCGGTTCTGGAAGACCGAGAGCAGCAGCCCGCGCTCCTCGGCCAGGGCCGCGAGTTCGCGCGCCTCGGCCGCCGTGCCGGCGATCGGCTTGTCCACGACGACGGGCAGACCGGCTTCGAGCGCGGTGGTCGCGATCGGGACGTGGGTCCTGTTCGGCGAGGCGATCACGACCAGGTCGAGGCCGTCCGCACGTTCCCACAGCTCCTGCGGCGACGCGACGAACGCCACGTCGGGGAACTCGGCGCGTGCCCGGTCCCGCCGCTCCTCGTTCGCGGTGACGACCGTGTCGAGGACGAGCCCGTCGGTCGCGGCGATCAGCGGGGCGTGGAAGACGGACCCCGCCAGGCCGTAACCGACGAGTCCGACGCGCAGAGGGGTCCCGGACGGCTCGGAGGTCCGGTGAGTCGCGGTGCCAGTCATGCCCGTCACTTAAGCAACGCTGTTGCCGAAGTGCAAGCGACGGTGACAATGGGGCCGTGAACAGGAGGGACGGTGCACAGGAGTAACAGCGGCGCGAACCTGCCGACGCTGCGCGGTCACAACGCCGCGCTCGTGCTGGACCTGCTGCGGGTGGCGGGCGAGGACGGCATCAGCAGGCTCGAACTCGCCGAGCGCACGGGGCTCACGCCGCAGGCCGTCAGCAAGATCACGGCCCGGCTGCGGGCCGAGGGCCTGGCCGCCGAGGCGGGCCGGCGGGCCTCCACCGGGGGCAAGCCGCGGACCGTGCTGCGCCTGGTGCCGGACGCCGGGCACGCGGTCGGCCTGCACCTGGACCGCGACGAACTGACGGCGGTGCTCGTCGACCTGTCCGGCACGGTCGTCGCGAGCCGTACCGCCCCACTGGACCTCGGCGCCCCGGCGGACGAGGTGCTCACGGCTGCGGCGGACGCGGTCGCGGCGATACGGGGCGCGGACGAGTGCGTGGGTGCGGGTGCGGGGGGCGGTGCGGAAGGGGTGCGGGGGAGCCGGCCGGTGCTCGGGGTCGGTGCGGCGGTGCCGGGGCCGCTGGACCACCGGAGCGGGGTGCTGCACCGCGTCACCGGGTTCCCGCAGTGGGACGGGTATCCGCTGCGGGACGCGCTCGCCGTACGGACCGGGCTGCCCGTCGTCGTGGACAAGGACACCAACGCCGCCACCCTCGGGCTCGCCCTGCGGACGGTGGGCGGCGGCGATGACCCGGTGGGCGGTGACGCGGTGGGCGGTGGCGACTTCGCGTACCTGCATCTGGGGACCGGGCTCGGCGCCGGGCTGTTCCTCGGCGGGGAGCTGCACCGCGGGGCCCGCACCGGGGCCGGTGAGTTCGGGCACCAGACGATCCGGCTGGACGGGCCGGAGTGCGGCTGCGGGGGGCGCGGCTGCATCGAGGCACTCTGCCTCGCCGCCGTCGCCCGCGGCGATGTCGCGGAGGCGGCCCGGGTGCTGGGGACCGGCGCCGCCAACCTCGTCGGGCTCCTCGACATCGACCGGGTGGTGCTCGGCGGCCGTACCGTCGCGGCCGATCCCGACACGTACGTACGGGGCGTGCGCGCCGTGATCGACGAGCGCGCCCGGCGGGGCGGCACCGACGCGGCGGTGCCGGTCACCGCCGCCGGGGGAGGGGACCGGCCGGTCGCGGAGGGGGCCGCCCAACTGATCCTGGCCCCGCTGTTCGGCCGAATGGGTGGTGCGGAGGGGGTCGTGGGGGCGGTTGCGACGGGCGGGGCCCGAGCGGCGAACCGGGTGTGACAGGTGTGACAGGTGTGACGGGTGTGACCCATGGGGTGGAGTGGGTGATTGGGGCGGTCGAGGTGCGAGAGATGCATGAGTCGGGAGAGGAACGGGGTCGGCGCGCCGCCGGCTGGGCCGATCGGGCGGATCAGGACAGCCGACCGGGCGGCACCGCGGCATGTCGGAGGTGCTCGCCTCGCGCGTGCGTGGCAGCGTCGCGATGCCAGAACCGGTGAACTCCGGCGTACGGGCCCAGTGGGTGTCCGCGATGTCCCGTCCCGCCCGTGGGGCCCGGTCCGTGGCGCCCGGCCCGCATGCCCGCGGTGTCGCCGGAACGCCCGAGCGGCTCTCCCCTGCCAGGCCCTGAGGGGCGGGGGCCTTCCGCCGGGGCGTCCCGGTGCCTTCCGGCCGTGTGCGCCGGATGCCCAGGGCCCCGCCCCCGGGCGCACGGCGGCACTCCGCGGACGCCCCGGCCGACCGCACAGCGAGCAGTGAAGGTGATCCCCACATGCCCCCCGCACCGACCCCCTCCGGCGCGCCCTCCCGGGCCACCTCCACCCCCGGGCCCGTCCCCGCCGCCAACCCCGCCGTCCCCGCCGTCGTCCCCGCCTCCATCCCCACGACGAGCCCCACGTCCGTCCCCCTGACCTCCGCCGCGTCCATCTCCGTGTTCGGCACCCCGGCACGTCCTCCCACCTCCCCGCCGGCACCCGGGCGCACCCGGCACGGGCTCGCGCTCGGGCTGGCCGCGGCGAGCGTCGTTCCGGCCGTCGTCCTGGGCGGCACGTCCGGCGCGTCCGCCGCCTCCTCGGCCACCCCGGTCTCGGCGCCGGACGCCACCGCCGCCGATCAGCAGCCCGCCTGCGGTGATCCGGCGGCGAACGAGTTCCCGATCCGTACCCGTATCCACGGAGGCCCGGACACCTACGCGTCCGGCGGCGGTTACGGAACCTGGTTCCTGGACCTGACCAACACCACCACCGAGTCGTGCCGGGCCATCCACCCCGTGCTCGTCCTCATCGACGAGGACCGGAGGCTGACCTCCGACCAGATCCAGCTGAAGTTCTCCGAGCAGGACCGGCCCGGCACGGAGCACCGCGTCACCTGGGAGACCACCGACCGGGACGAGCACATCGGCGTCTTCGGGGGCGACGGCGACGACTTCGACGGCTTCACCGTCCCCGCCGGTCACACCGTCACCGTCCAGGTCCGGATGGCCTTCACCTCCGACACCCGCCCCGGGCGGATCACCGCCAACGCCGCGATCGTCCAGCGGCAGCACGCGGCGAGCGGTGCGGCCAGCGGGTCGGACGGGGACGACGGGGCCTGGGTCGGCGAGTCCGACGACTACTTCTTCACCGTCGTCGACGACAGCGACAGCGGCGACCTCGACGACACCGGAGGGGCGGACGGAACGGACGGGACGGACGGGACGTGGCCCGACGCCACCGCCGACGCCCCGCGCCCCTTCGCGCCCGGCCGGCCCCCGACGGGGAACGGTCTGCCGGAACTGGCCGAGACCGGCCCCGTCCTCGCCCCGCTGTCCGGTTTCACCGTCGCCGGGCTGCTGATCGGCGCCGGGGCCGTGGTGATCCGGACCCGCCGCCCGCGCCGCCCCTGACCGCCCTGTCCCTGACCGCACCACCCCTGGCCGCTCCGTGACCTGCCGGGTGGGCGCGAGCGCTGCCGACCCCGGCACCCCACCCCCGGCAACCCGCCCCCGCCGACCCGCTCCCGTACTCCGGAAACTCACCGTCCCGCCCCTGGACGTTCACCGCCGTTCATGTCCGTCTGCCACCATCGCGCCGTGGACTACCCGCACGACCAGACACCTGGCGCACCCATCCGTTCCGGCATCCCGGAGCACGGCCGCATCCCCAAGTACTACGCCGTGAAGGCTCATGTATCCACGCTCATAGGGGAGTTGGGCGAGGGCGGCATGCTGCCCACCGAACGCGACCTCGCCGAGCGCTACGAGGTCTCGCGCGAGACGGTGCGCCAGGCGCTGCGCGAACTCCTGCTGGAGGGACGGCTCGCCCGTCAGGGGCGCGGCACGGTCGTCGCGGGGCCCAAGCTCGAACAGCCGCTCTCGCTGGCGAGTTACACGGAGGGCGTGCGCCGCCAAGGCCGTACGCCGGGCCGTCGCCTCATCGGGCTGGAGCGGTTTTCCTGCCCCGAGGCGCTCGCCGCCGACATCGGGGTGGTGCGCGGGGAGCCGGTCTGGCACCTGGAGCGGGTGCTGCTCGCCGACGACGACCGGGTCGGGCTGGAGAGCACGTACGTCTCCGTCGCCCGCGTACCGGACCTGGACCGGGACTTCGACCCCGACTCGTCCTTCTACGCCTATCTCCGCGACCGGCTCGGGATTCCCTTCGGGGACGCCGACGAGCGGATCGAGACCGTGCTCGCCACGCCGCGCGAGGCGCTGCTCATCGGTACCCCGCCCGCGCTGCCCATGCTGCTGATGCACCGCATCTCGCGCGACACGGACGGGAAGCCGCTGGAACGCGTGCGGACCCTCTTCCGGGGCGACAGGTTCTCCTTCAGCGCGCACCTGGGTGCGCAGGACGGCAACTGAGCGCTTTCGCGGGCGTCCCGGCGGGCGGTGGTGGAAAGCCCCGTCCGTCCGGCCGCCCCGCCTTGATAACGAGAAGGTAACGGGTCTAGGCCAACTTTGGGGTCCGGTTCACCATCCCGTTGCCGTACGGATCAGTCCGGGTCACCGGCCCCGAGGAGCGTGGCCGTCGTGAGAGTCATCGTCGTAGGAGCCGGCGTGGTGGGAACCATGCACGCCTGGCACGCAGTGAACCGCGGCCACGAGGTCGTACAGATCGAGCGCGAGAGCGAGGCGCGCGGGGCATCGCTCCGCAATTTCGGACAGATATGGGTCAGCGGCCGGGCCGGCGGCGAGGAACTGGAGACGGCGCTGCGCGCCCGTGAGCTGTGGGAGGGCATCGGGGCACGGGTCCCGGACCTCGGCTTCCGGGCCTGCGGTTCGCTCACCCCGCTCCGTACCGGGCTGGAGATCGCGGTCGCCGAGGCGGCCGTCGCCCGGCCCGACGCGGCGGCGCGCGGCTACAAGCTGCTCACGGCCGACGAGGCACGCGCGATCAACCCCGCGCTGCGCGGTGGGTTCACCGCCGCCCTGTGGTGCGAGCGGGACGCGGCGGTCGAACCGCGCACCGCCCAACTGGCCCTGAAGAAGGAGCTGTTGAAGTCCGGCCGGTACACGTTCCTCGGTGGGCGCGAGGTCCGTGAGGTGGTGGGCACCGCCTCCGTCCGCGACGACCACGGCGACGCGCACACCGGCGACGCCGTGATCCTGGCGACCGGCGCCTGGCTCAGCGGCCTCGTCCGCGAACTGGCCGGCCCCGACCTCCCAGTGCGCCGCGTCCGGCTCCAGATGATGCAGACCGACCCGCTCGGCGAGCCGCTCACCACCTCCGTCGCCGACGCGGACAGCTTCCGCTACTACCCGGCGTACCGGAGCGAGGCGCTCGACACCCTCGACGCCGAGCAGGCGCAGGCCCCCACCGCGGCGGCGCACGGCATGCAGCTGCTGATGGTGCAGCGCCGCGACGGCGGACTGACCATCGGCGACACCCACGAGTACGAGCACCCCTTCTCCTTCGACACCGTCGAGGAGCCGTACGAGCACCTCACCGGAGTCGTCGAGTCCTTCCTCGGCCGCCCGCTGCCGAGGATCCGTCGCCGCTGGGCCGGGGTCTACGCCCAGTGCGCCGACACCAGCCGGGTCGTCCACCGCCAGCAGGTGCGGGACGGCGTCTGGCTGGTCACCGGGCCGGGCGGCCGGGGCATGACCTGCTCGCCCGCCATCGCCGAAACGACCGCCGACGAACTGGGCTGGTGAAGAAGTTGAGCAACACCGAGAACCCGAACACCGAGAACCCGAACACCGGGAAGCTGAACCTGATCGTCCTCGACATGGCCGGCACCACCGTCGCCGACGGGGGCCTCGTCGAGCAGGCGTTCTCCGTCGCGGCCGAACGCCTCGGCGTGCGGCCCGGCTCCGCCGACCACGCCGAGAAGCTCGACTACGTGCGCGCCACCATGGGCGAGTCGAAGATCTCCGTCTTCCGTCACCTCTTCGGCGACGAGGACCGGGCCCAGCAGGCCAACACCGCCTTCGAGGAGGCGTACGGCGAACTCGTCGACGGCGGCCGCATCGCCCCGGTCCCCGGCGCCCGCGAGGCCATCGAGCGGCTCAAGGGCGAGGGCCGGACCGTGGTCCTGACCACCGGCTTCGCCCGCACCACCCAGGACGCCATCCTGGCCGCGCTCGGCTGGCAGGACCTGGTCGCCCTGACCCTCTGCCCGGCCGACGCGGGCGGTCGCGGCCGCCCCTGCCCGGACATGGTCCTCGCCGCGTTCCTGCGCACCGGCGCCGTCGACGACGTCCGGCAGATCGTGGTCGCGGGCGACACCTCGTACGACATGCTCAGCGGCGTGCGCTCCGGGGCCGGGATCGTGGCCGGGGTGCTCACCGGCGCCCACGACAAGGACCAGCTGGCCCGGCACGGCGCCACGCACGTGCTCGGCTCGGTCGCCGAACTCCCTGACCTGATCGCGCGGGCAGAGGCATGACGGGCGGGGACCGGGCCGTTCGCAGCGGCATCAGGTTCGACCAGGTCAGCGTCGTGTACGGCGGGAACACCGTGCTCGACCGGCTCGACCTGACCGTCGAACCCGGCGAAGTCATGGCACTGCTCGGTCCCTCCGGGTCCGGCAAGACCACCGCCCTGCGGGCCGTCGCCGGATTCGTCCGGCCCGCATCGGGCCGGGTGTACCTGGGCGACCGCGACGTGACCGCGCTGCCGCCGCACCGACGCGGCATCGGCATGGTCGTCCAGCAGTACGCCCTCTTCCCGCACATGCGGGTCCGGGACAACGTCGCCTTCGGGCTCAAGTCCCACAAGGTCGCGAAGGCGGAGATCCCCGCCCGGGTCGCCGAGGCACTCGAACTCGTCGGCATGGCCGCCTACGCCGAGCGCTACCCGCGCGAACTCTCCGGCGGCCAGCAGCAGCGCGTCGCCATCGCCCGCGCACTCGCCATCCGGCCCGGCGTCCTGCTGCTCGACGAACCGCTCTCCGCGCTCGACGCCCAGCTCCGCTCCGGAATGCTCGCCGAACTGGCAAGGCTGCACCGCGAGTTGCCCGACGTCTCCATCCTGTACGTCACCCACGACCAGGTGGAGGCGCTCACCCTCGCCGACCGGATCGCGGTCATGGACAAGGCGCGCCTCCAGGACTGCGGCACCCCGCAGGACCTGTACCGCCGCCCGCGCACGGAATTCACCGCCTCGTTCGTCGGCAGCGCCAACCTGCTGCCGGTCACCGTCGCCGACGGCACCGACACCGTCGACTTCGCCGGGCACGCGCTCGACGTACCGACCGGCGAAGCGGCCCGCGGAGCCACCGCCACCCTGTGCGTCCGGCCCCACCTGGTCGGGATCGGCGCCGGGCCCAACGCCCTGGACGGCACCATCGCCGAGGTCCAGTGGCGCGGCTCCACCCACCGGCTGTACGTCGACGTGAACGGCCACCGGGTCAAGGCCGACCTGCGCGAACTGCGCGAGACCCCGGCGCTCGGCGACCGGGTCACCGTGCACTTCGCGGCCGAGGACGCGGTGCTGCTGCCCGCGGGCACGGCGCCGGGAGCCGGGGGAGGGGCCAATGGTTAGCACCGTCCACTCCGTCGTACCCGGTGCCACGGCGACGAAGGCGCCGCGCAGGCGCACCGACAGGGGCGGGACCGGCCCGTCCGGGGCGACGCCCCCGGCGGCGGCCGGCCCGCGTCCCCCGGCCCGCGAGGCCCGCCGCGTCCCCCGCTTCGTCTGGGCGCTGCCGCCCGTCGCCGTGCTCGCCCTCGTCTTCCTCCACCCGCTGGCCCTCGTCGTCCAGCAGTCCGTCACCCCGGACGAGGGCGGCACCTCGCTCGCCCCGTACGGCGAGGTGTTCGCCTCCGAGGCGTTCCGCTCGGCCCTGACGACCACCGTCCGGCTGGCGGCCGGTGCCACGGTCGGCTGCCTCGTGCTCGGCTTCGTCCTGGCCATGATCATCGCCTTCGTGCCGTTCCCCGGCTGCCGGGCGGTCGCCAGGTTCATCGACGTCTTCCTCTCCTTCCCGTCGTTCCTGATCACGCTCGCCCTGCTGTTCATCTACGGCAATGTCGGCATGGCCAACGGCGTCTGGACGGACCTCACCGGGGCGTCGAGCGGCCCCTTCGACTTCCTCACCACCCCGTGGGGCGTCCTGCTCGCCGAGATCACCTACTTCACCCCGTTCGTGATGCGCCCGCTGCTCGCCGCGTTCTCGCAGCTCGACAGCGCGCAACTGGAGGTGGCGTCCTCGCTGGGCGCGAAGCCCGCCCGGATCGTGCGGCAGGTGATCCTCCCCGAGGCGCTCCCCGCGCTCGCCGCGGGCGGCAGCCTCGTCCTCGTGATGTGTCTCAACGAGTTCGGCATCGTGCTGTTCACCGGCGCGAAGGGGGTCACGACCCTGCCGATGCTCGTCTACAGCAAGGCGATCCTGGAGTCCGACTACCCCTCGGCCTGCGTCGTCGCCGTCGTCAACATCGTGATCTCCGTCGGCCTCTACAGCCTGTACCGGATGGTGAGTCGTCGTGTTGGTGCATAGCCGTACGGGGAAATGGGCCACCTGGGCCGTGTTCTTCGTGCTCTTCGTCCCGCTGTTCGCGGTGCCGCTGCTGGTCGTCCTCGCCGCGTCGTTCGCGACCAACTGGTCCGGGGCCTTCCCCTCCGGGCCGACCGTGAAGCACTACGCGGCGGCGACCGGCGGCGACTCCCTCCAGGCCCTGACCACCAGCCTGGTCACCGCCGTCGCCGCCAGCCTGCTCGCCCTCACCATCGGCTCCTGGGCCGCGCTCGCCGCCGCCTCGATGCGCAGGCGCGGCAAGCGGTTCCTCGACGCGCTGTTCATGCTGCCGGTCGCCGTGCCGTCCGTCGTGGTGGGCCTCGCCGTGCTCGTCGCGTTCAGCAGGCCGCCGATGCTGCTGAACGGGACGCGCTGGATCGTGATCCTGGCGCACACCATTCTTGTCACCGCGTTCGCCTATTCGTCGGTTTCGGCGGCGACACTGCGCCTCGACCCGATGTACGAGCAGGCGGCGGCCGGCCTCGGCGCCGGTCCCGGCCGGGTGCTGTGGCGGGTCAAGCTGCCGCTCCTGCTGCCGTCCCTCACGGCGGCGGCGGGACTCTGCTTCGCGCTGTCCATGGGCGAGTTGAGCGCCACGATGATGCTCTACCCGCCGGACTGGACACCGCTCCCGGTGCAGATCTTCGCGGCCACCGACCGCGGTTCGCTCTTCACCGGTGCGGCCGTCGCCGTGGTCCTGATGGGAACGACGCTGCTCGTGCTGCTCGGCGTCTCCCGCATCCGCACCAGGGCCTCGTACCGCTGACGGCCCCTGACGGTCCCGCAGATCAGCCACACCCCGGCCGGCACGCCACCCGTCGATCCGCCGCCACCCCCGTAACGACTCCGGCCGGCTTCCGGCCGACACCCAGGAGATACGACTGCCATGCGCAAGAACCACCTCAAGCCCGTAGCCGCCGTCACCGGCTGCCTCGCCCTCGCCGCCACGCTCTCCGCCTGCGGCGGCTCGTCGGCCGCGTCCGACGAGAAGGTCGTCACCGTCTACAGCGCCGACGGCCTCAAGGGCGAGAACGGCGACGGCTGGTACGACAAGGTGTTCAAGGACTTCGAGAAGAAGACCGGCATCAAGGTCAAGTACGTGGAGGGCGGCTCGGGCGAGATGGTGCAGCGCGCCGTCCGCGAGAAGTCCAACACCCAGGCCGACGTGCTGGTCACCCTGCCGCCCTTCATCCAGCAGGCCGACAGCAAGGGCCTGCTGACGGCGTACACCCCGGCCGGCTCCGAGGGCGTCGACGCCGCGGACAAGGCGTCCGACTCCAAGTGGACCTCGGTCGTCAACAACTACTTCGGCTTCATCTGCAACAAGAAGGAACTGAAGTCGGCGCCCACCACCTGGGAGGAGCTGCTCGACGGAAAGTTCAAGAACAAGATCCAGTACTCCACGCCCGGGGTCGCCGGTGACGGCACGGCCGTGCTCATCAAGGCCATGCACGACTTCGGCGGCAAGGAGCCGGCGATGGCCTACCTGAAGAAGCTCCAGGCCAACAACGTCGGCCCGTCCGCCTCCACGGGCAAGCTGGCGCCCAAGGTGGACAAGGGCGAACTGCTCGCCGCCAACGGCGATGTCCAGATGAACTTCGCGCAGTCCAAGGACATGCCGAACCTCGGCATCTGGTTCCCCGCGAAGCAGGGCGGCAAGCCCACCACCTTCGCGCTGCCGTACGCGGCAGGCCTGGTGAACAAGGCCCCGCACAGCGCCAACGGCAAGAAGCTGCTCGACTTCATGCTCTCCGAGCAGGCCCAGAAGGAGGTCAGCGCGGTCGGCGGCGGCTTCTCCGCCCGCAAGGACGTCGCGCCCACCGACGCCAACGCCATCGCGCTCGCCAAGCTGATGGACGGCGTGGAGATCTTCGAGCCGGACTGGTCGGACATCGGCACCAACCTGGACACGTACGTCGGCGCCTGGAAGTCGGCCACCGGCAGCTGACCCCGCGGGGCGGGCCCGCCGGACGGGTTCCGCGGGGCGGGTGCTGCGGGACGACGACCGCCGACGGATCATCACGGACGGGCAACGTGTCCGGTCCGTCGGCGGCCACCGTTGCCGCAGGGGAGGCGCAGGGGCAGGGGCGGAGGGGCAGCCCGCGGCGCTCCCGGACGGCCCGGAAACGCCACATCCGGGGCGGCCTAAAATCGAGGGCGTCGGCGCTGCACAGCGCGGTGCCGCCGGCGTCCCCGCACACGACGTACGGCAGGAGTCCCCCGCATGGCAGAGCGCAAGCCGATCTCGTCCTGGCTCACCGACATGGACGGAGTCCTGATCCACGAGGGCACGCCGATTCCCGGCGCGGACGCCTTCATCAAGCGGTTGCGTGACTCGGGCCTGCCCTTCCTGGTCCTCACCAACAACTCCATCTACACCGCCCGCGACCTGCACGCCCGGCTGAGCCGCATGGGCCTGGACGTGCCCGTGGCGAACATCTGGACCTCCGCCCTGGCCACCGCCCAGTTCCTGGACGACCAGCGGCCCGGCGGCACGGCGTACGTCATCGGCGAGGCCGGGCTCACCACCGCCCTGCACGACATCGGCTACGTCCTCACCGACCACGAGCCGGACTACGTGGTCCTCGGCGAGACCCGCACGTACAGCTTCGAGGCGCTCACCAAGGCGATCCGGCTGATCAATGGCGGTGCCCGCTTCATCTGCACCAACCCCGACGAGACCGGCCCGTCCGCCGAGGGCCCGCTGCCCGCCACCGGCTCCGTCGCCGCCCTCATCACCAAGGCCACCGGCAAGGCCCCGTACTTCGCGGGCAAGCCCAACCCGCTGATGATGCGCACCGGGCTCAACGCGATCGGCGCCCACTCCGAGTCCAGCGCCATGATCGGCGACCGGATGGACACCGACGTGCTGGCCGGTCTGGAGGCGGGGATGCAGACCTTCCTGGTCCTCACCGGCCTCACCACGGTCGCCGACATCGACAAGTACCCCTTCCGGCCGTCCACGGTCGTCGACTCGATCGCCGACCTGGTCGCCCTCGTCGACGAGGGCTGAGCCACCGGGCCGGGGAAGGAGCGGCGCGGGGGAGGGGAGACGAGCAGGCCCTGCGGATGCGAAAAGGCTCCGGAGGCGTGAACCTTCACTGAGGAGGTTCACAATGCGTTCCACGCCCCTCACGTTCTGTGCCGCCGCGATCGTCGCGGCGACCCTGGTGCCGGCCCCCGCCGCACTGGCCGACTCGGAACCGGGGCCCGGCCACGAAAAGGGCCGGGGCTCCCGCGCCACCCTCACGGTGACCCCGTCCACCGTCGGGCCCGGCGGCGAGGTGGACCTGCGGCTGGAGGGCTGCGAGGGCCGGAAGGCCGAGGGGACGTCCGACGCCCTCGTCTCCGCGGCGGGCTTCTCGCCCGCCGCGGACGGGGACCTGTTCGCCGAGGCCCGGGTCGGCTCGGACGCCTCCCCGGGCGACCACGACATCCGCGCCGTCTGCGGGGACGGCAAGAGCGCCGAGGCCACCGGCACGGTAACCGTCACCGAGCGGGGCCGGGCCACCCCCGCGGCCCCGGTGCGCGCGGGCGGTGGCGGCGCCGCCGTCCTCGCCGAACGGGAGGCCCGGCAGGAAGGCCCCGGCACCGTGCACACGGTGACCGGCCTGGCCCTGGCCGCCGTCACGGCCGTGGCCGTCGCGCTGCGCAGCGTCCGTCGGCGTCGCCGCCCGGCCACGGACTGACCGTGTCCGCCCCGGACCGCCCCGCCGGACACGGCAGACTGCTCGCCGGAGTGACCTGGGCCGTCCTGCTGCTGGGCCTGTGGCTCTGGGGGCGCGGGATCACCGACGGCTCCGGCGCCGGTTCCGCTCCGACGACCGGGGACGTCGCCGCGGTGGGGCGCCCCCTCGGGGTGGCGCTGCCCCCGCCGCACGAGCCGGTCGAGGGCGCGGTCCCGCGACGCGTCGAGGTCCCGTCGATCGGCGTCGACGCACCCGTGATCGCCCGCGGCCTGGACAAGGACGGTGCGATCGAACCGCCCCCGTTCGACGCGCCCCAGACCGTCGGCTGGTACGGCGACGGCGCCCGGCCCGGCGCGAAGGGCCCCGCCCTCCTCGTCGGCCACGTCGACACCGAGACCGACCCGGCCGTCTTCTACGGGCTGAGCGCCACCCGCCCCGGCGCCAAGGTCGAGGTCACCGGCACGGACGGCACCGTCGCCGAATTCACCGTCGACGACGTCCAGGTCTTCACCCGGGCACGCTTCGACGCCGCCAAGGCGTACGGCCCGCGCGAGGACGGCCGGGCGGAACTCCGGCTGATCACCTGCGGCGGCACCTACGACCGGGCGTCCCGCTCCTACGACGCCAACGTGGTCGTCTCGGCCTATCTCACCGGCGAGAAGCCCGACGGGAAATCCGCCGGAAAGCCCGACGGGAAATCCGCCGGAAAGCCCGACGGGAAAACCGCCGGGAAGCCCGACGGGAAAACCGGCGGGAAAACCCCTGGGAAGTCCAATGGGAAATCCGGCGGGAGCGACACAGGCCGGGGCGACCGCCCCCGGGGCCGTACGGCATCTACTTCCCCTTCCCCCGAACACTTCTGACGCATCGTCAAACGATGTCCTGGCGCCGCACGTCTCTGGTGCGCTCCGCGCCCTCCGCGGTCCCCGACTGCCCGGCGAGTCGGCCCGGTTGGGGCCGATGCCCCTGAGCGGGGCGGTCGGCCGGGGCTCCGATCCCAAGGGCGAGAAGAGCGGGTTGCCGGTTGTGAGCGCGCTTCGGGGAGTCCTCGCGGAGGGGGTGCGTGGAGGCGCGGGGGAATGATCTCCGTGTCACTGGGTAACAGAACGGTGACTGTGTGACACCTGCGAGTTGGCTGTGAGTCACCTGCGGAAGGCGGCGGAAATGAAGAAACCCCCTCACGCGTGGTGAGGGGGTTTCGACTCTGCGTGCGCCGCCAGGGACTCGAACCCCGGACCCGCTGATTAAGAGTCAGCTGCTCTAACCAACTGAGCTAGCGGCGCCTGCTGACCTGCACAACTCTACCCGAAGTCGAGGGGTGCTCCTGACCATTTCCCGACCACTCCGGCCTGTCGGATGGTCGTTTTTTCTCTTCCATCAGTCAAAATGCGATATGTCAGGAGAGTTGAGACACTGGCGCCCGTGCGAACGCGCCAAAGGATCTTGACGAGTGCGGAGGGGAACCACATGACTGTCCCGGCCTTCGAGGAGTACGTGCCCGCCATCGACTGCATCTGTGCGGGATGCGCCGCACAGCGGCGGGCTGCCGCCGGTGCGTTGCCCGTGCGGGACGGAGGCCACCCGGCCGCCCATGGCGCCCGTCGCGCGATGGTGCTGGTCACCGCGGCCGGCGTGGTGCTGAGCAGCGGCGCGGCGGAGGCGGCGGACGCGAAGACCGACCGGGCGGTGGAGAGGGCCGGTGCCGCCCGGCCCGACCCGGCGGCCCTGACGGACCCCTCGGTCTCCTCGGACCAGGGCGTCCCGGACGCCTGGATCGACCCGGGCCCGGACAGTCCGCAGGGCGGGCCCGGACCGCTGCGCGGCGCCGGGGCCTCGGGCCCGCCCTCGTCCACGACCACCACGCCCAAGCTGCGCAGCACCAACCGGGCCGACATCATCAACCGGGCGAAGAAGTGGGTGTCCGCGCAGGTCCCGTACAGCATGGTGAAGTACTGGCCGGACGGCTACCGGCAGGACTGCTCCGGCTTCGTGTCGATGGCCTGGAACCTGCCGGGCAACGAATGGACCGGCAGTCTCTCCGCGTTCGGGACGCGGATCGCGCGGGAGGACCTCCAGCCCGGCGACATCCTGCTCTTCCACAACCCGGCCGACCCCTCCAAGGGCTCGCACGTCACGATCTTCGGCGGCTGGACCGACTACACGCACACCCATTACACGGCGTACGAGCAGACGAAGCCGTACACCCGCAAGCGGACGACGCCCATGGCGTACTGGAACCACTCGGGCGGCTACGTCGCGTATCGCTACAAGGGCCTCGCCGGCGGGAGCAGCGGTGGCAGCGCCTCGACGCAGGGGTTCCCCGGCGCCAAGATGTTCGGCCCCGGCGCCAGCAACAAGTACGTCACCGAGCTCGGCCGGATGCTCGTGAACCGCGGGGGCAAACGTTTCTACGGGGTCGGCCCCGGCCCCGGCTGGGGCGAGGCGGACCGGCGCGCCACCCAGGCGTTCCAGAAGGCCCAGGGCTGGAAGGGCAAGGAGGCGGACGGCATCCCCGGCCCCGCCACTTGGCGGCTCCTGGTCGCCGGGACCGGCCACGACATCCCCGGCGGGGGCGGAAGCGGGACGGGGACCGGACAGAACAGTTCGAAGCCGGGTTCGAAGTTCCCCGGGCGGAGTTATTTCCGGCCCGGCCAGTCCAACAGCCATGTCGAGAGGCTCGGCAAGCAGTTGGTGAAGAAGGGATACGGCAAGCACTACGCCTCGGGCCCCGGACCCCGGTGGACCGAGGCGGACCGGCGCAATGTCGAAGCCTTCCAGCGGGCTCAGGGCTGGCGGGGCAAGGAGGCCGACGGCTATCCCGGCCCGGAGACCTGGCGGCGAATCTTCGCGTGACAGGACGGACATGATGGAGGTGGGAATGCGATCCAAGGTGTCGGACAGCTCCGGGAACCCGGAGAACGGAACGGGGCGGGAGGGGGAGCGGGAACGGCGACGGGGGCCGGTCCACGCGTGGGGCTCCGGCCGGACGGTGCCGCACGAGGGCGCGGACTCCCCGGGCGGCCCGTCCGGGGAGCCGGCCCCGGCGTCCGGCGCGGACGGGAACACCGGGCCGGGTGGGGAGGGGAACACCGGGCCGGGCGGGGACGGGAACACCGGGCCGGGTGGGGGTGATGGCGGTGCGGATCGCGGTCCCGACCGGGCGCCGGTCCTCGCTTCCGCTCCGGCACCGGGCTCGGCTTCGGCTCCAGCCCCGGACCCGGCCTCGGACCTGGCTCCGGTCTCGGCTCCGGCCTCGGCTTCGGTACCGGCTCCTGCCTCGGCCTCGGCTTCGGCCTCGGCTTCGGCTTCGGTACCGGCTCCTGCCTCGGCCTCGGACCCTGCATCGGCCTCGGCCTCGGTCTCGGTCTCGGACCCGGGCGAGGGCGAGGGTCCGGGTTCCGCTCCGGGTGTCGGGGCGGACTCCGTGCTCGACCTCGTGCTGGACCTGGTGCCGGGCGAGAGCGTGGGCACCGCGTTCGGCGCGGCCTCGGCCTCGGTGTCGGTCCCGGCCGGAGCGACGGGGGCGTCCGGGGGAGCGCGGGCGGGCGGATCCGGTCCCGTCCCGGACGTGTCCGTCCCCGATCAGGGCGCCGCGGCTTCCTCCGCCCCGCCCCGGCGCCGCACCGTGCCCGGCACCGTCTTCGACTCCCTGCCCGTGTCCGGCGGCGACGGGGCCGCGCGGTCCGGCAACGGACTGTGGGGAACCGGCCGCCATCACGCGGTCATCGCCACCGAGCGGACCGCGACCATCCCCGTACACCTGCTCTTCCGCGAGGACGCCGCGCGGGCCGACGCCGCCGCGCGGGCCGACGCCGCCGCGCTCCCCGGCGGGGCGGCGCGGCGGAGGACCGGCGGCGACCGGTCGGCGGCCGGGGTGCGCAGACCGCCCTCGCCGAGGGGGCCGCAGGTGCGGCCCTCGACGCGGCCGGCGCCGCTCGGCGATCCACGGCTCACCGAACGGCCGGGGCCCGCGCTGCCCGGCTGGGTGGCGGTGCTCGCCGCACTGCTCGGAACCGCAGGCAGTGGCGCCGTCCTCTGGTGGGCCGGCGCCCTGCCCGCCGCCGCGCTCGCCCGGTTCGGGCTCGACCCGCGCCCGTACGACGGGATCGGGCTGGGCGCCTGGGCGGCGCTCGCGGCCCTCCTCTCGGCGGTGCTCTTCGCACTCGGCGGCCTGAGCCGCGGACGGGTCGGCCACGCCTGGGTGCTGACGCTCTTCGGCAAGTACCGGGGAAGCGTGCGGCGCACCGGACTGATGTGGATCAGCCCGCTGCTGCTGCGTCGCCGGGTCGACGTGCGCCTGCGGCACTGGCGCAGCGAAGCGCTGCCCGCGGTGGACGCCAACGGCACGGCGCTGCGCGTCGTCGTCCTCGTGGTGTGGCGGATCAAGGACACCGTCCAGGCGGTGCTCGGGGTCGCCGACCATGAAACGTATCTGCGCGAGCAGGTCGAGGCGGCGATGGCCCGGGTCCTCTCGCAACTGCCCGCCGACGCCTTCCACGAGGACGCCCCCACCCTGCGCAACGCGGAGGCGGTCGGTGACGCGCTGACCCGGATGCTGAAGGCGGACTGCGAACCCGTCGGCATCGAGGTGTACTCGGCGCAGCCGACCGGGATCGAGTACGCGCCGGAGGTCGCCGCGGCCATGCAGCGACGGCGGATCGCCGCCATCGACGCCAAGCACCGTGACAGCGTGCTCACTTCGGTCGTCGACGCCGTGGACGACACCGTCAACCGACTGACCGCGCGGGGAATCGTCGAGCTGGACGACTACGAACGGAAGGCCCTGGTCAAGGACTTGACGGTGGCCTTCTACACCGGACGGAGCGGCGGGGAGGGGGCCTGAGGGGACCGCGGGGCCTCTGGGGCGGCCAAGCGGAATCGGACTCTCATTGGTCTGGACATGTTCATATCCCGTCAATAATCTAAGACTTGGTCTAGACCGCAGAACGCGCGTGCAGCAGGGCTCATGGAACTTTCCCCCACGTTCTCGAGGAGCGACAGCAATGCGTAAAAGGGCTAGTGCGGCCGTGGTCGGTCTGGTGGTGGCGGGCGTCTCGATGCTCGCGACGAGCAGTGCCGGGAGCCACGGTTACACCGACAACCCCATCAGCCGTCAGAAGCTCTGTGCCAACGGCACGGTGACCGGCTGCGGCAACATCCAGTGGGAGCCGCAGAGCGTCGAGGGGCCCAAGGGCTTCCCGGCGGCGGGTCCGGCCGACGGCCGGATCTGCTCCGGCGGCCACGGGGAGTTCGCCCAGCTCGACGACCCGCGCGGCGGCAACTGGCCTGCCACCAATGTGACGGCGGGTCAGGGCTTCAGCTTCCGCTGGCAGTTCACCGCACGCCACGCCACGACCGACTTCCGCTACTACATCACCAAGGACGGCTGGGACCCCACCAAGCCGCTCACCAGGGCGGACCTGGAGTCGCAGCCCTTCATGACGGTGCCGTACGGCGGCAAGCAGCCGCCCGCGACCCTGACCCAGCAGGGCACCATCCCCACTCAGAAGACCGGCAAGCACATCATCCTGAGCGTCTGGAACATCGCCGACACGGCGAACGCGTTCTACGCGTGCTCCGACGTCCAGTTCTGACTCCGGCGTCCGGTTCCGACTCCGACGCCCGGTTCTGAATCCGGCGTCCCGTTCCGGTTCCGGCGTCCCGTTCCGAACGGTGACCGCCGCACGACGGACGTCACGCCGACTCGGCCGGTGCGGGCCCGGACCACGGGCCCGCACCGGCCGCAGCACGTCCTTCGAAGCGCGGGCCGACGCGTTCGGCAGGGCGAGTGTCGAGAAACCGCCAAGGCGGAATCACGACGTACGCCCCGTGTTGACGCACTCTGGGGGGCCGCGTTTCATCAACCAACGTGTATAAAACAGCCCTTGCCGCGACGACCGGCATTCTGACGCTCGCGCTCTCCCTACCGGGCGCCCCGGCCGACGCGGCCGTCGCCGCCGGGCCGGAGCGCGCGGTCACCCGCATCGTCACCCTCGACAGCGCGCCCGCCGCACAGCGGTCCGTGGCCCGTGACCGGACGGCCGCGCGCGGCGCGGTCGACAGGTCCCAGCAGGCCCTGCTCGACGCCGCGAAGGAGGCGGGCATCGAGCTGTCCGTCCACCGCCGCTACCGCAACGTCGTCAACGGCCTCGCGGTCGAGGTCCCCGCCTCGCAGGCCGGGCGGCTGCGCACCCTCCCCGGGGTGGCCTCCGTGGCCGAGCCGCAGGTGTACGAGACCCCGGAACGCCCGGCGTCCGTGCCCCGGGAGGTCGTCGAGAAGGCCCTGGCGCGGGCGTCCGGCGCCGCGAAGGCGTCCGGCACCGACGCCACGGGCCGCGAGACCGTCACCGTCACCGATCTGACCGGCGTACCGCAGGCGCACCGCGAGGGGCACACCGGCAAGGGCGTGACCGTCGGCATCATCGACAGCGGTGTCGCGTACGACCATCCGGCGCTCGGCGGCGGGGGCTTCCCCAACGCCAAGGTGCTGGGCGGCTACGACTTCGCGGACGAGGACGGCGACCCGTACGACGACACGGACGCACCCGCCGCCGGACACGGCACCCATGTCGCCGGGATCGTCGCCGGTGACGACACGCACATCCGGGGCGTCGCCCCGGACGCGACCCTGCGTTCCTACCGGGTCTTCGGCACCAAGAACCCGGCCACCGACGACATCATCGTCGCCGCGCTCGACCGGGCCGCGGCGGACGGCGTGGACGTCGTCAACATGAGCCTGGGCGCGAAGGGCGAACGCAGCAGCAGCGTGCTGTCCCTCGCGGTCACCAACCTCGCCGACTCCGGCGTGCCCACCGTCGTCGCCAACGGCAACGGATACGCGGGCCCCTTCAACGCGGGCGCCCCGGCGGTCGCCGACGGCGCGATAGCGGTGGGCAGCACCTACAACACCCACCACCCCTACCTGGCCTTCACCCTCGACGACGGATCGCCGGCCCCCGTGCCGTACGAGGCCGTCGGCCGCGCCGCCGCCACACCGTCGGCCGGCGACCACCCGATCACACCGACGACCGGCGGCTGCGAGCCGCTGCCCGAGGGCAGCCTCACCGGGCGGATCGCGCTCTTCGAGCCGAGCGGCGACCCGTACTGCCGCATGATGGACCGCGCCCGCAACGCCGAAGCCGCCGGTGCCGTCGGGGGCGTCTACTACGACCCCGCCCGACCCGGCGACTTCCCCGGCACGACGTGCTGCGGCACGGCCGGCATCCCGCTGGTGGGCATCCGCGGCAGCGACGCCGAGCGCATCCTCGCCGCCCCGGCCGACACCCGGCTCACCTGGGGCGCGTACGACGGAACGCCGCTGGCCCCGGGCACCCAGAGGCTGATGGACCACGGCTCCTCCTGGGGGCCGGGCAACGAGCTGGAGTTCAAGCCCGACATCGCGGCCCCGGGCGGCCACATCCTGTCGGCCCTGCCGCGCGCCCTCGACCGGTACGGCGTGATGTCCGGTACGTCGATGGCCGCGCCGCACGTCGCGGGCGTCGCCGCGCTGCTGCTCGAAGCGCGGCCCGGCCTCGGCTCCGACGGCGTACGCGCCGCGCTGCAGAACACGGCCACGCCGCTGGGCATGACGGGCGACCCGGAACGCGGCCGCCAGCCGATCGCCCAGCAGGGCGCCGGACGCGTCGACGCGGTCGCAGCCCTGGCCGCGGTCTCCGGCGACCGGCCGACCGCCACCCCGTCCCGGTTCGCCCTCGGCGACCTGGAGGGGCGTCAGCAGGTGCGCACCGCGACCGTCCACAACCCCACCGACCGGCCCGTGACCTACCGGGTGGGCGCGAGCGCCGCCGTCTCCGCGGCCCCGCCGTACACCTCGGACTGGCAGCCCACGGACGCCGCGGGGTCGGTCGAGGTCCTGGGACAGGACCGGATCACCGTTCCCGCGCACGGCGAGCGCGAGGTCACCGTGGCCGTCCGGCAGCCCGGGGGCGTCGCGCAGGGCACCCTGTTCGGCGGCTGGGTGGAGTTCACCCGGACCGATGCCCGCACCCCGGAGATCCGGGTGCCCTACCTCGGCGTGGCGGGCGACTTCGACGCGGTCTCCGCGATCAACCCCTCCTTCACCAAGGTCAACACCACCCTGGACAACCCGGCCCTGCGCCCCGGCTACTTCAGCTTCGGCAAGAACCTCCCCATCACGGTCGACCTCACGGACACCGCCACGGGCAACGACAAGGCCTGGGTCATGCTGTCGCACGGTTTCCCGCTGCACGAGCGGATGCGGCTCCAGGTCCTGGACGCCCGGGGCAAGGTGGTCGCCACCCCGTACGACGAACGCTGGGTGGCCCGCAACTCCGGTGCGGGAACCGGGCAGGCATTCTTCGGCTGGGAGGCCGCCCTCGCCGACGGCTCGCCCGCTCCCGCCGGCCGCTACCGGCTGAGGTTCGTGTTCGACAAGGCCCTCGGCGACGCGAGGCAGGCTCCGGGCACGGAGACCTGGACCTCTCCGGAGGTCACCCTGGTCCGCTGACCGGGCGGAATGAGAGGATCCGGTCCGTCGGGCAGCTGAACGCGGACCGGAAGGGGCGGCTGTGGGACTGGCGGAGCTGGGGCTCACGACCCAGGAGGAGGCCGTCTACCAGGCCCTGGTCGCGGTGGAGTCCGCCACCGCGGCCGAGATCGCGCGGGCGGTGTCCGTGTCCGGTACGGACACCGCCCCCGTCCTGGACGCGCTGGCCGGCCGCGGTCTGGTCAGCCGCCGGCCGGACGGCTGCTACGTGTCCGCGCCGCCCGCCCTCGCGCTCGGCGCGGAACTGGCCGCCCGCCGCGAGAGCCTGCACCGCGCCGAACTCGCCGTCGCCGAACTGGTGGAGACGTACCGGACCGGCACCATGGGCCGGGCCCAGCGCGAACTGCTGGAGATCGTGACGGGGCGGGACGCGGTGAGCCGGCGCTACGTCCAGCTCCAGCTCTCCGCCCGGCGCAGCATAGACGTCCTCGTCACCGGGGACGCCCGGGTCGTCGGCGAGGAGACCACCGAGGAGTCGACGGCGATGGCGCGCGGCCTGCGGGCCCGCGCCGTCATCGACCGGAGCTTCCTGAGCGAGCCGCGCGCGGCCGACAACATCGACGAATCCCTCGGGCGCGGAATCCGGGTGCGGACGACCGAGGAGATTCCCCTCAAGCTGATCGTCTGCGACAACGAGGTGGCCATGCTGCCCATGTACCCGGGGGACGCCGGGGCCGACCCCAGCCTCGTCCTGCGCGGCGGCCCGGTGAACCTGGCACGGGCGCTCTTCGACTCCCTGTGGGAACACGCGCGCCCCTACGGCGAACCGCTCCACGGCATCGACGGCCTGGACACCCGCATCCTCCGGCTGCTGCTCGCCGGACTCACCGACACGGCCGTGGCCGGGCAGTTGGAGCTGTCGACCCGCACCGTGCAGCGGCGCATCCAGGCGCTCATGCAACGGGCCGGGGCCTCCACCCGGATCCAGCTGGGGTGGTACGCCCGGCACCACGGCTGGGCCTGATCCAGGACCGGGCCCGGCCGTGTCCCGCGACGGTCACCGGCCCACCGCGACCGGCTCGGCCCGCTCCGCCACCGCGGCACCCCGCCGCAGCAGGGCCGCGGCCAGCACCGCGCCCACCAGCAGCAGCGCGGCTCCCGCCACCGAGGCGTACTGCATGCTGTGCACGAAGGCGTCCCGGCCGATCGAGATCAGCGAGCCGTCACCGGTGGCCACCGCACCCGCCAGCGTCTTGCGGGCGTTCTCCGGCGCGGCGGCGGGCATGTCGGCGGTGTAGACGGCGGTGGCCACCGCGCCCAGCAGGGCCATGCCCGTCGCGCCGCCGAACTCCTGGCCGGTCTCCAGCAGCGAGGCCGCCGAACTCGCCCTGCGGGGCGGGGCGGTGGACAGCGCCAGGTCCGAGACGAGTGCCATCACGGTGACGATGCCGCAGCTCATCACGGCGCAGCCGACGAGCAGCAGCCACAGCGAGTCCGTACCGGTCAGGGCGAGGAGGGCGAAGCCCGCGGCGGCGATGACGAACCCGGCGCAGACGACCCGCCCGCGGTCGGTCCGCTGGGCGATCGCCGTGGCCGTCGGGGCCGCGGCGCCCACCGCCAGCGACGGGGCCAGGCTCCACAGCGCGGCCTCCAGCGTGCCCATGCCGAGCACCGACTGCAGGTACTGCGTGGTGAAGAACGAGGAACCCATCATCGCGAAGGCGGCCAGCGCATTGAGTCCGATCCCGGCCGCGAAGCGGCCGTCGCGGAAGAGGTCCCGGCTGATCATCGCGTCACCGCGGGTGCGCTGGCGGCGGACGAAGATCCACCCGACGAGCAGCCCGGCGGCGGCGATCAGGGTGTTCTCCGGGCCGATCCCGTGGGCGGCGGTCTCCTTGATCCCGTAGACGACGGGCAGTACGGCCCCCATCGACAGCGGCACGCTCAGGAAGTCGAACCGGCCCGGGGCGGGGTCCTTGTACTCCGGCACCAGCACCGGCACCAGGACCAGCAGCAGCACCATCGCGGGCACGTTGATCAGGAAGACCGAGCCCCACCAGAAGTGCTGGAGCATGACCCCGCTGAGCACCGAGCCGAGCGCGATCCCGCCGGCCATGGCACCCGACCAGATCCCGATGGCCCGGCCGCGCTGCCGCTCGTCGCGGAACATGTTCCGCACGAGACCCATGGTCGACGGCATCAGCGTCGCCCCGCCGACCCCGAGCAGGGCGCGGGCCGCGATCAGCATCCCGGGGCTGGTGGCGTACGCCGCGGCCACCGACGCGGCGCTGAACGCGACCGCGCCGAGCAGCAGCAGCCGACGTCGGCCGATCCGGTCGCCGAGCGATCCCATCGTGATGAGCAGTCCGGCCAGGGCGAAGGCGTACCCGTCGAAGATCCAGAGCTGCTGGGTGGCGCTGGGGGCGAGGTCCCGGTCGATGGCCGGAATCGCGAAGAAGAGGACGGAGACGTCCATCGAGACGAGGAGGAGGGGCAGCAGGAGGACCACGAAGGCGGTCCATTCCCGGCGGCCGGCGAGGTGACCGGGTTCGGAGGCGGTGCGCGTGGCGTGTGTCATGCCAAGGAATGTACGAGCGTTTAAAACGCTTGTCTAGTACGTCTGTGTAAAACGATCGTATGGATCGATGGGCGGCAAAACGCACTGGGCGGTCCACGTGTGTACGTGGACCGCCCAGTGCGTTGTCTGTGCGCCGCCAGGGACTCGAACCCCGGACCCGCTGATTAAGAGTCAGCTGCTCTAACCAACTGAGCTAGCGGCGCCTGCTGACTCGAAAATAATACCTGCTCCGGAGGGGTGCTGATGACACCGTGTGCAAAACGGTGCAAGAGTCCGCAAAGGGGTACGGATCAGAGTGCCAGCGACAGCAGTACCGGCGCAGCCCGCCGGTTCAGCGTGTCCGCCGCCGCGCGCAGCCGGTGCGCGTCCTCGATCGGCAGGGAGAGTGCCAGGCAGCCCGCCGACGATCCGGCCGTCAGTGGCACCGCCGCGCACACCGTGCCGATCGCGTACTCCTGGAGGTCGAGCACCGGGACCGTCGCCGGCTGGCTGTCCAGCTTGGAGAACAGGACCTTCTCGTTGGTGATCGTCCGCGAGGTGAGCCTGGGCGTCCGGTAGCGGGAGATGTGGTCGCGGCGCCCGTCGTGGTCGAGCTGCGCGAGCAGACACTTGCCGGCCGCCGAGGCGTGCGCGGCGGAACGGAAGTCCACCCACTCGTTGACCGCGGGGGTGAGCGGGCCGTCGGCGTACTGCATGACCCGGATCTCGCCGTCGACGTACCGGCTGAGGTAGACCGCCGCGCCGACCGAGTCGCGCAGCTGCGCCAGCGTGCGCTGGAGCCTGGCCTCCAGGGCCTGCCTGCGGGCCGCGCCGGAACCGAGGAGCAGCAGCGAGGAGCCGATGACGTACGCGCCATCGGTGATCTGCTCGACGTGGCCCTCGCGGCGCATGGTCAGCAGCAGGGGAGTGAGGTGTTCGGCGGGCAGTCCCGTCTCGCGCGAGATCCGGGCGGCCGGTACGCCGTCGTCGTGCGCGGAGATCGTTTCGAGGACACGGAGGGCGTACTGCACCGAATGGAACGGCGTGGTCGGTTCGGGCATCGGCGTCACGGTTTCCCCCTACCAGGTTGTGACCGCAAGCTCTGTCCACACGATAACCGCCAAGGGTCCTTCCGGGGGCGGCTGTTGACGAGCCGACGGGGCGCCCCGGCGCCATGGGCCGGGGCGCATTCGCAGGGCATGTGCCGAAGTCATTGGCGTTCGACAAAGAGCGAGGTCACAGCACCGCGTCGAGGAACTCGCGCGTGCGTTCGTGCTCCGGGTCGGAGAAGATTTTTTCCGGCGGCCCGGACTCGATCACCCGCCCGGAATCGAACATCAGCACCGTCTTCGAGACGTCCCGGGCGAAATTCATCTCGTGGGTCACGCAGAGCATGGTGATGTCGGTGTTCCTGGCGATCTCGCTCAGCAGCTCCAGCACCCCGGCCACCAGCTCCGGGTCGAGCGCCGACGTCACCTCGTCCAGCAGCAGGATCTCCGGCCGCATCGCCAGGGCGCGCGCGATCGCCACCCGCTGCTGCTGGCCGCCGGAGAGCTGGGAGGGGTGCGCGTCCACCTTCCCCGACAGGCCCACCAGGTCGAGCAGCTCCCGGGCGTGGCTCTCCGCCTCGTCGCGGTCCATGCCCAGCACGTTGACCGGGGCTTCGGTGATGTTCTGCAGCACCTTCATGTTGGGGAAGAGGTTGAACTGCTGGAAGACCATGCCGATCTTCTTCCGGGCCTCGCGCAGATGCTTCTCGGGTGCCGGTTTCAGCGAGCCGCCGGGCCCCCTGACGTGGGACAGCGGGGAGCCGTCCACCCAGATCACGCCGCCGCTGACCTTCTCCAGCGTCATCAGCAGCCGCAGGATGGTGGTCTTGCCCGAACCGCTGGGGCCGATCAGGGTGACGTGCTCGCCGCGCCGCACCGAGAAGTTCAGCCGGTCGAGGACGACGTGGTCGCCGTACCGCTTCACGACGTCGTCGAAACGGACCAGCGGACGGCCGGTCTCCGGCGCGGCGGCCGACACGGTCTCCGGCGCGGCGTCCGCGGGGGCCGCTGTCTTGCGCAGGGGGAGGGGTTCAGTGGCCAAGACGCTTCTCCAGCTTTCTCATCAGCAGCGAGGTGGGGTAGCTCGCGACCAGGAAGACCAGGCCGGCGAGCGTGAACGCCTCGGTGTACGCGAAGTGGTCGGCGCCGTACTTGCGGGCCTCGAAGACCATTTCCTGCACCGTGATCACGGCGAGGAACGGGGTCTCCTTGAACATCGAGATCGCGTAGTTGCCGAGGGCGGGCAGCACATTGCGCACCGCCTGCGGCAGGATCACGGCCTGCCAGGTCCGCCGGGGACCCATCGAGAGCGCCCGGCAGGCCTCCCACTGGCCCTTCGGCACGCTGTCGATCCCGGCGCGGTACACCTCGGAGGTGTACGCGGCGTAGTGGACGCCCAGCACCACGATGCCGACCGTCAGCGGCTCCACCGAGGTGAACAGGGCCGCCGCGCCGACCAGTTGGACGAGCAGCGGAGTGGACCTGACGAACTCCGTCACGGCCCGCACCGGCACCGTCACGAACCTGCTCGGGGCCCGTCCGGCGACCGCGACGGCCAGCCCGAGCACCGCGGCGACGAGCGTGCCGAGCACCGTCGCGAGCAGGGTGACCCGGAAGCCCTCCAGCAGCAGCGGCAGGGCGTCCCGGGCCGCGTTCCAGTCGAAACCGTTCACCGGGCACCTCCCGGAGCGGAGGCGACGGCCTCGGTGGCGCTGCGGCTGCGCAGCAGCGAGCCCGCCCCGGTGGACAGCCCGAGCCGCCGCTTGGCGCCGCGTTCCAGCAGATTCATCAGCAGGGTCAGGGCGTACGCCAGCACGAAGTAGACGGCCAGCAGGGTCACGTACGCGGTGAGCGTCTCACCGGTGCGGTCGCGCAGCTGCTGGACCACGGTCATCAGATCGGCCGCGGAGATCAGCCACAGCAGCGGGGTGCACTTCAGCAGCTGGATCAGCAGATTGGTGAAGGACGGGATCATCTGCACCCAGGCCTGCGGAAGGATCACCTTCCGCATCCGGTGCAGCGGCGACATGTTCAGCGCGACGGCCGCCTCGTACTGGCCGCGCGGCACGGAGCCGATCGCCCCGCGCACCACCTCGGCGCCGTACGCACCGTAGTTGAGGCCGAAGGCGACGACGCCGCAGAGCAGCGGATCCAGCTCGTACCCCGTCAGCGTCGGCATCGCGTAGTAGAGCCAGAACAACTGGATGTAGAGCGAGGTGCCGCGGAAGAACTCCACGACCACGCGCGACACTCCGCGCAGTACCAGCAGCCGGCTGATCGACATCAGACCGAGGGCGAACGACAGCAGGAGCGCGGCCAGCGCACCCAGCACGGTGGCTTCCAGGGTCACCCACAACCCCGAGCGCACCTGCGGGAGTTCGTCGAAGAAGGCGGAGAAGAAATCATTCATGCGGCGCGGCCCGTCCCCGTCAGCCCTTGCACAGATCGGCCGTCTTCAGCGTGGCCGGCGGGACCTCGGACGCCGAGAAGCCGTACTCCCGGAGCAGCTCCACATAGCGGGACCGGTCCGAGACGATCTTCTTCAGCTCGCGGTTGAAGGCGTCCCGCAGCTCCTCGTTCCCCTTGCGGAAGACGGCCCCGCCGGGGCTGTACTGCTTCGTGCCGTCGAGCTCCGGCAGGAACGCCTCGGTGACCTCGGTCTCCGGATTGGTCCTCGCCAGCCAGCGCAACGAGATCCCGGTGAGCAGGAACGCGTCGACCCGGCCGCCCTTGACCGCGTCGGCGCCGTCCTGCGGCTTCTGCAGCGTCTTGATCCGGTCCTCGGGGATGCCCGCCCCCTCGGCGTACGTGCCCTCGACGGCGCCCGACATCACGCCGACGGTGATCCCGGCGGCCTTCGCGGACGCCAGGTCGGTGACCTTCTTCGGGTTGCCCTTCTTCACCATCAGGGCGGTGGGCGAGATGAACTCGGGCTCGGAGAAGATGGCGTTGGCGCAGCGCTCGGGCGTGATCGCCATGCCGGCGCTGACCACGTCGTACTTGCCCGCCCGCAGCCCCGGGATCAGGCCGTCCCACTCGGAGAGGGTGGGCCTGAGTTCGTCGACGCCGAGCGCCTTGAAGATCTCCCGGTGCAGGGTGGGCGCCTCGCCCTTGAGCTGCTTGCCCTCCAGATAGCCGTACGGGGCCTCGTTGGCGTACGCCACCCGGACGAAGCCCTGCTTGCGGAGCTTGTCGAGCGCACCCGCACCGTCCGCGGCACCGGCGTCGGTCCTGCTGCACGCGGAGAGCAGCCCGGGGACGACGAGCAGGCCACCCACGGCCGCCGATCGGTTCAAGAAGCCCCGGCGGGACAGGTTCGGGAAGTCAGCCATGGTTCGCAATCTCCTGGAGGGATCGAACAGTCCGGACAGGGGAAGCGCCTGCCCGATCCCGTACGGCTATGCAGAAAGCGACCGCATGTGACCGAACGGTGACCGGGGCGTGACCTTCCCGTGTCTCCGTCGGTCGGTTCGGGTGACCGTCGCACGAGGCGTAACTCCCTGCCGACGAAGGGATGTGACGGAGCGGCAGATCCGTCGGTCCGTCACGGTCGGGCGGCGGTGCGGTGGGACGGTCCCGTCGGGGTCACTCGCCCGGTTCCGGGAAGGGGACGTACCCGCGCCGCTTGTCCACCACGTTCGGCAACCGGGCCCCGGACAGCCAGAGTTCGTACATCGCCACGAACTGCTCGCTCAGCCGGTCCCGCCAGCCCACCGCGTCCCCGCTCATGTGCGGCGACACGATCAGGTCCGGTACGTCCCAGAGCGGGCTCGTCGGACCCAGCGGCTCCTGCTCGAACACGTCCAGCGCCGCCCCCGCGATCCAGCGCTTGCGCAACGCGTCGGCCAGGTCCTCCTCGACGACCGTCGGCCCGCGCCCCACGTTGATGAAGCGGGCCGACGGCTGCATCAGCCCGAAGAACCGGGCGTCGAACAGGCCCCGGGTCGCCTCGGTCAGCGGCGCCGCGCAGATCACCCAGTCGGCCAGGGCCGCCAGCCGGTCCAGGTCCTCGGGGCCGTGAATGGTGCGCCGCGCGGTGCGGCCCACCAGCGCCACCTGGACCCCGAGGGGCATCAGCAGCCTGGCGATCTCCCGTCCGATCGGGCCCGCGCCGACGACGACCGCGCGGCTGTTCGCGAGCAGTCCGCTCTCCCGGTGGCGCCACTGCCGCCGCCGCTGGAGGTCCAGGGTGCCCGGGAGGTCCTTCGCGAACGCCAGCACCAGGCCCGTCACGTACTCGGCCACCGGCCGCTCGAAGATGCCCCGGGCGTTGGTCACCACCGTGTCGGAGGCGGTCAGCTCCGGGCACAGCAGCCGGTCCACGCCCGCGCTCGCCGTGTGCACCCACGCCGGGCGGGGCCCTTCGCCGGGCCAGGCGGCCCGTACCGCGTCGGAGGTGAAGTCCCACACCAGCAGCACATCGGCCTCCGGGAGCCGCGCGGCGAGCCCGGCCCCGTCGGTGTACCGGATGCGGGCCCGGCCGGTCAGCCGGCCGAGACGCGGTGACGGATCGGTGTCCAGGACGAGCAGGGTGGGCTCTGACATGAGAGACGGTCGCTCCGCTGCCTCTGGGATGGGCGGACGACCCACGCTCGCAGTCGCAACCCGCCCCGTCAACAGGTCGTGGTGGGGGTGACGGCGGATGGGGGAATACTGGGAGGAAATGGGGGAAAGGGGGTCGTGAGCGGCGCAGTGTGCCCCGACCCGTTCGGCCCGACCCGGTTCGGCCGGGGCAAGGGCGCGGGCGCGCGGGTACGGGCGCAGGCGCAGGAAGGCGGGAAGCATGGACATGACGACCCTCGGCTTTCTCTACCCGGGCCATTTCGCGGAGGACGACTTCCCGCGGATGGAGATCCTGCTCGACGCCGTCCGGCTCGTCGTGTACCGCACCGACGTCGAGGAGGACTCCTACGGGGTCGACGCGCTGGTGCGGACCGGTTCGCCCGAGCGCCTGGCCGCCGGGGTGGAGGAGCTCCGGCGCTCCGGTGTCGAGGCCGTCGTGTGGGCGAGCGCGGGCGGCAGCTTCCTCTACGGCTGGGAGGGCGCCCACGAACAGACCGCCGCCCTGGCCAAGGCCGTGGGCGTGCCCGCCTCCAGCGCCTCGTTCGGCTTCGCCCACGCGGCACGGGAGCTGGGCGCCGACCGGATCGCCGTCGCCTCCACCTACCCCGAGCGCATCACCGCCCTGCTCACCGACTTCCTCCGAGCCGCGGGCATCGAGGTGGCCGCCGCCCGTTCCGCCGCTCTCGGCTCGGCCGCCGAGGCCGCCGCCTGGGACCTGGGCCGGGTGAAGGAGCTCGCCGTCGCCGCCGACCGGCCGGAGGCGGACGCGGTGCTGCTGCCCGACACGGCGCTGCACACCGCAGGCCACGAGGCGGAGCTGGAGGAGGCCCTGGGCAAGCCCGTCCTCACCGGGAACCAGGTGACGGTCCGCGAAGGGCTGCGGCTGGCGGGCCGCCGCGCCTGGTCCCCGAGGCTGGGCAGGCTCTTCGCCGAACGGGAGGCACCCCCGGCCCCGGTGGCGACCTGGGGCGAGGGCCGCGCCTGGGCCCACAGCGGAAGGCACGGACACCGGGAAGGCGGACACCGGGAGGGCTGACCCGGGGCCCTTGAGCCCCTGCCTCGTGTCCTGGGCCCTGTGCCCCGGCCTTGCACGGGTGGCCTCGTGCGGGTGGCCCGACCGTGCGCCCGGCACGACCGCGCGCCCGGCCCGGCCACGCGTCCCGCCCGTGAACAGCTCCCCGCCCGGGAACAAGCCTCCGGGCGGGAATAACCGGAGACTCCCTCCCGTTCTGTTCTGCCGGACGTACGAGCAAGACGCGGGCGCATTACCGGAGAGGCCAGGACGTGGACGAGATTCGAGGCGACGAGATCCGTGGCAAGGCGGAGGGAACGGCCCCGGTGCCGCTCTCCGTACTCGATCTGGTGACCGTGGGACAGGGCCGTACCGCCACCCAGGCACTGCGCACCTCCGTGGACCTCGCACAGCTTGCCGAGCGCCGCGGATTCCACCGCTACTGGGTCGCCGAGCACCACTCCATGCCCGGTGTCGCCTCCTCCTCGCCCGCCGTGATCCTGGCCCACCTCGCCGCCCGCACCGAGCGCATCCGGCTCGGCTCCGGCGGTGTGATGCTGCCCAACCACGCGCCGCTCGTCATCGCCGAACAGTTCGGCACCCTGGAAGCCATGGCCCCCGGCCGCATCGACCTCGGCCTCGGCCGGGCCCCCGGCACCGACGGGGCGACGGCCGCCGCCCTGCGCCGTACCGACCGGCTGAACGAAGGGGCGGAAGACTTCCCGCAGCAGCTCGCGGAGCTGACCAGGTTCCTGGACGACGACTTCCCCGACGGCCACCCCTACGCCCGGGTCCACGCGGTCCCCGGCCCGGTCCAGGCCACGGCCGAGGGCGGCGTCCAGTCCCCGGCCCGGCCGCCAATCTGGCTGCTCGGCTCCTCCGGCTTCAGCGCCCGGCTGGCCGGTGCGCTCGGACTGCCCTTCGCCTTCGCCCACCACTTCTCGGCGCAGAACACGGTGCCCGCCCTCGACCTGTACCGGGAGTCGTTCCGGCCGTCCGCGGTGCTCGACGCCCCGTACGCCCTGATCGGCGTCGCGGCCCTGGCCGCCGACGACGAGCGCGAGGCCCGCCGCCAGGTGCTCTCCGGGGCGCTGTCCATGGTCCGCCTGCGCACCGGCCGCCCCGGCCTGGTCCCGACACCCGAGGAGGCGGAGGCGTACGCCTTCACCCCGTTGGAGCGCGAGTTCGTCGACGGCTGGCTGGCCAACATCGTCCACGGCACCGCGGACGAGGTCCGCGGCGGTCTCGACGCCCTGGCCAAGCGCACCGGCGCCGACGAACTGATGATCACCGCCAACGCCCACAGCGGGGAGGCCCGGCTGCGCAGCTACGAGCTGATCGCGGACGCGTACGGACTGCCCACGACGGCCTGACCTGCGCGAGCTGACGCCCCGCACACCCGGGGCGCCCCGCTTTCCTTACGCCGCCCGCTTTCCGTACGCGGCTCGTTCCCGTGCACGGCACTGCCCCGGAGTGTTCAGGCGGGAAGTTTCCCGCTGCCGATCAGCTCGGCGATCCGCTCCGGGGCCACCGCGCGCGAGTACAACCAGCCCTGCCCGGTGTCGCAGCCGATCCTGCGCAGCCGCTCCGCCTGCCCGGCCGTCTCCACGCACTCCGCGGTGACGGTCAGGCCCAGACGGTGCGCCAGCTGCACCATCGCCTCGACGATCGTCTCGTCGGCCGGGCTCGGGTGGGCGCCGTCGTCGTAGCGGAAGCCGCGGACGAACGAGCCGTCCAGCTTCAGCACGGAGACCGGGAGGCGGCTCAGATAGGCGAGGTTCGAGTAGCCGGTGCCGAAGTCGTCGATGGCGATGCGCACGCCCATGGCGCTGAGCGACTGGAGGGCCTGGAGCGGCCGGCCTGCCGAGCCCATCACCGCGGACTCGGTCAGCTCCAGTTGCAGCAGCGCCGGATCGAGACCGGTCTCGGCGAGGATCTCCGCGACATCGGTGACCAGGTCGGAGTCCCAGACCTGGCGCACGGCGACATTGACGCTGATGAACAGCGGCGGTTCGTCCGGGTGGTCGAGCTGCCAGCGCCGGGCCTGGCGGCAGGCGGACCGGAGCACCCACCGGCCGAGCTGGACGATCGAGCCGTCCTCCTCGGCGATCGTCACGAACCGGTTCGGCGAGAGCATGCCGAACTGCGGATGGTTCCAGCGCACCAGCGCCTCCACCCCGCGCACCACTCCGTCGGCCATGCCGACCAGCGGCTGGTACTCGATGGTGAACTCGCCGCGCTCCACGGCGGGCCGCAGATTCGAGGAGAGCGTCTGCCGGGTCATCCGGTGGGCGTTGCGTTCCGGGTCGAAGACCGTCCAGCGGGCCTTGCCGTCCGCCTTCGCCCAGTACAGCGTGGTGTCGGCGTCCTGCATCAGACCGGTGGCCGAGGTCCCGGCCACCGGGCGCTCCACCACCCCGATCGACGCGGACACGGAGAGCCGCTGCCCGGCCAGGTCGAAGGGCTGCTGGATCGCGAGGAGCACCGCGCGGGCCAGGTCGGTGAGCTGCTGCGTGCCCGCGGAGTCCTCGACCAGGATCGCGAACTCGTCGCCGCCCAGCCGGGCCACGAGGTGCGAGCCGGGGCGGTGCGGGCCGTCCTGCGCCGCGCAGTCGGTGAGCCGCGCGGCGACGGCGGCGAGCAGCCGGTCGCCGACCCGGTGGCCCATCGTGTCGTTGACGGCCTTGAAACCGTCCAGATCCAGGTAGCAGAGCCCGACCCGGCCGCTCTCCGAGTCGGTTCCCTCGTCCTGGTGCGAGGGATTCTCCAGGACGGCGGTGAGCCGTTCGAAGAACAGCGTCCGGTTGGGCAGCCGGGTCACTGGGTCGTGCATCTGGAGATGGCGCAGCCGTTTCTGCAGCTCGCGCCGGTCGCTGATGTCCGAGACGGAGAGCAGCACCTGTCCGCCGCCCTCCGCGCCCGCACGCTCCCCGGTCCCCGCTCCGGCTTCCGCCTCCGCCCCTGCCCCCGTCCCCGTTCCGTTCTCCGGGGCCGGCATCGGTACGACGGTGACCTCGGCCCACAGTGGGCGGCCGTCGGGGTGCTTGAGTTGGTGGGTGCGGCGGAACCGCGAGCGCCGGCCGTGCAGCACCTCGCGGTACGCGTGCCAGGTACGGCCGTCCGCCGCCAGGTCGAGCAGATCGGCCGCGGACTGGTTGGCCAGCGCCGCGGCGGGGTGGCCGAGGAGGTTGCCGAGGGCGTCGTTGGCGGTGACGACCAGACCCTCGTGGTCGACCACGGCCATCGGGAGCGCGGCGGCCCGGAACGCCGCCCGGTAGCCGTGCGGCTCGGAGCCGCCCCCGACGGGGGGCCACGACTCGTTACGTTCCGTGGTCGTCGGCCCCGCGGAACAGGGGGGCGTGCCCGTCGGGGGCCTCGGCCCTTCGGACGTTCCGCTCACCGTTCGCTCCCGCCGTGCAGTTCTGTCCTGAACAGGTGTGGCCGGACTGGCCCGCCGCGCGGATCGCCTTGAAGGGAGGCGGAAACCGCACGGGAAAGCCTGGTGAAGCATAGAGGCAGGGGGGTCGGCCGTTCCAGCGCCCGACCCTTCCACGCCCCGCGTACGCCTCGCATGGGTCATTCGCGCGCCGATCCGATTTGCCCGTAACTGATCTTTTCTGAGTACTTCCGTACTTCAGTGATGCCCTGATGATCGATCGTGACTGTCCGTGAAGGCTGAGGGGTTGATCGGTGGCTGACTCGACTGGGGCAGCCCAACAGGACGGAAGACCTGAATCAACACAGGGTGGGTGCGTGATCACATCTCGTACCCGGAGGTAGACGTGCCGCGTCAGCGCAGGACCGGGAGAGTGGAGCGGTCGCGTCAGCGCAGGAACGGGGGAGCGAAGCGGTCGAGTCCGTGCAGGGCCGGAGGAGTGGAGCGACCGAGTCTGCGCGGTGTGGGCGCGGCCCTGACCTCTCTTCTGGCGCTCGCTGCCACCTCCCTCGTCGCCGGGCCCGCCGTGGCGGCCACCGGTGAGGCGGGTCCGTGCGCCCTGCCGCGCACCGAGGCGCACCACTCGCTCGGCGTGAGCGACTGGAACGACGCCTACCCCCGTCCCGACCACCCCCTCGACGCGGTCATGGTCTTCCTGTCCTTCCCGGACCACCGCCCCACCGTCACCCCCGCCGAACTCGCCGCCGACCACTTCCCCGCCACCAGCCAGTTCTTCCAGCGCGCCTCGTACGGGAAGTTCACCCTGCGCCCGCACCCGCTGCGGCAGTGGATCCGGATGCCCGAGGCGTCCGACCGGTACGGCATACGGCGCGACTGGGACAACGGCCGACGCGGCGCCTATCTGCGCGACGCCGTCGCCGCGGCCGATCCACAGGTCGACTTCTCCCGCTACACCGTCGTCTACCTGGTCGCCGACCCGGACGCCCCGGGCGTCGACTCCGACGCGACCAAGGTCGTCAACTTCCACGAGCCGCTGCGCGCCGACGGCACGGACATCCGGCGCGTCGTCACCGTCTTCGAGCAGCACCCGCCGGACCGCAATGTGCTGGCGCACGAGACCGGTCACGTCTTCGACCTGCCGGACCTCTACCACCGGCCGGCCGACGGCAGGGGTGACTGGGACACCTACGTCGGCGACTGGGACGTGATGGGCAGCCAGTTCGGACTCGCGCCGGACTTCTTCGGCTGGCACAAGTGGAAGCTGGGCTGGCTGGACCGCAGGCAGGTGGTCTGCGTCCAGAGCAGCCGGGACATCACCCTGGAGTCGATGGCGGCCGTGCCCGTCCCGGGCGCCTCCCTCGGCACCCGGCTCGCGGTGATCAGGACCGGCGAGGACAGTGCCGTCGCCATCGAGGCCCGCAGCTCCACCGGCAACGACGGCGCGACCTGTGCCGAGGGCGTCCTGCTCTACCGGGTGCGCAGCAAGATCCCGTCCGGGGGTGGTCCGGTGCAGGTCATCGACACCCACCCCGGCACCGACGGCTGCGGGGACCGATCGGTCTACGCCCCGCTCGCGGACGCCCCGCTGCGGGTCGGCGAGACGTACAGCATCCCCGGCGGGCACACCAGGATCGAGGTCGCCGACCGGACCCCGTCGGGCGCCTGGACCGTCCGGATCACCACCGGTGCCTGAAGGCTGTCCCCGCACCTTCCCCGCACACGAAGAAGCCCCCCTCGCTTTCGCGAGGAGGGCTTCTCCCGTCTGTGCGCCGCCAGGGACTCGAACCCCGGACCCGCTGATTAAGAGTCAGCTGCTCTAACCAACTGAGCTAGCGGCGCCTGCTGACGTTGTAGACCTTAGCATCCTGATCGGCGGGAGGAAAAATCGGTTTCCGAGCCGCCGCGGAGGGCGTCGACCTGGTCACCCGCACACAGGCCCAGAGCAGTACGTCGGGGCCGGGAAGCCAGGGGGTACGGGTGTCGGGGGCGACCACCCAGCGGGGGCCGGAAGCGGTGGGCGCGCAGGTCAGGGCCGGAACGGTCACCGCGTCCCCGGTGCCGTGGCAGAGCAGCGGCGGAATCTTTCCGTCGCTGCCGTCACCGTCGCCGTCGGCTCCCTCGGCCTGCTCGGCGTCCTCGTCGTCCCGCAGCTGCGGGTCCATGAGCGTCCGCGGCTCGGGGCCACTGCCCCACTCCTCCCAGTCGAGCAGCGACGGCAGCCGCTGGGCGGTGCCGGGGGAGGCGAACAACAGCATCCGCCCGCGGTGCGTGGCGACGGGTCCGGATCCCGGGCCGTCGGACCACAGGTGCTCCAGCATCCGGCGCCCGAAGAGGGTGGGCACGTTCACCACGTCGAAGGCCGAGCCGCACGGAAGCACTCCGGGCGAGGACGGATGGGCCTCCCACTGGGCCAGCGTGCTGCGCGGATAGGCGGCGGCCCCGGCGAGCCAGGCGGCCCCGGCTGCCGTGACCTGGGACGTCTGGTGCGCGGTCCGGTGGGGTGCAACGGTGAGGACGCCGGCGTCGTAGCGAGGGGCGTCGCCGTACCGGGAGGTGGTGTCGTCTGGCAGCCATGCGGTCATGCGCCCATGTCTACCCGGGGTGATCAAGTGGATTCCGAGAGTTGCCGGAAACCGGGACAGGGCGGGGTGGCAAGGAGTATCTTGCGCGCGGGCATATGCCAGTGGTCGTACCCGGAGCCGGTACCCGGGGTCAGGAGCGGGTCCCCGGGGGCAGGGAGACGGCCCGGCGCGAGGATCCGTGCCCGGGGTCAGGAGACGGCCCCGCCCAGCAGGCCCCGGCCGAACTCGACCATCTTCCTGGCGTAGTCCTCGGTCCACTCCGCGCGCTCCGCGATGTCCGCCGTCGTCAGCCGGTCGAACCGGCTCGGATCGGCGAGCCGGGCGGCGGCGATCGCCTGGAACTCGACCGCGCGGTCGGTCGCGGCACGGAACGCCAGGGTCAGCTCGGTGGCCCGGGACAGCAGCTCCTTCGGGTCGTCCATCGACTCCAGGTCGAAGAAGTGCTCGGGATCGGCGACGGCCGCCGACGGCTCGAAGAGCAGGGGTGCCGGACGCATCCGCTGCCGCTCGTTCCGCTCGGGCTGTGGCATGTGGTGTTCCCTTCCTCGATGGGCCGGACGGCCACCTTCCATTCTCCAACGCCCCGCAAGCGGGCCCGGTTCACGGCAGGAACCGGGCCCGCCCGGTCCGGGCATCGGTCCGCGCGCCACCCCTCAGATGCGGAGGCCGTCGGCGACGGTGGAGACCGCGGTGCTGAGAATGCCGTCGAAGGCGTCGAGGACGGGGGTCTGCACGTAGGTGCTCTGCATCCGGATGCGGTCGGGACCGCTCGAAGTGTCGCGGCGCGCCCGGCGGAGATCGGCGAAGCCGAGTTCGAGACCGGTGTCGCCGAACGCGGCTTCGACGCTTCCGGGCTCGGGCGATGCCAGCGGGGTGTGGTCGACGGTGAAACCGAAGGGCGTTTTCTCGTCGCGGTGCATTTCGGCGGTGCGTCCGGTGACGCTGGTCAGTCCGAGGGCGAAGTAGTCGTCGCCGAGGGCTCTGCTCAGGTGCTGTCCCATCGGGAGCCCCGTCAGATGGCCGTTGAAGGAGATCGGCGTCTTCTGGATGTGGGCATTGTGCGCCGCCAGTACGACGCGGGCCCCGGGGCCGAGGCGATCGAGGTGCCACTGGACCGATCCGGCCATGTAGATGTCGCGGGCCGAGGTGTCGGCGGTCAGGCCGTTTCCGGCGAAGAGGCCGGCCATGGCGCGGAAGGTGTGGTCGGCGTGGCAGGCACCTTCGAGGCGGCGCAGGGCGACGTCGTAGCCGTGCTGGTCCCCCCGGGAGACGTACAGCGGTTCCAGCGCGCGGAACCGGATGAGCAGGCGGGCCAGGGTCGCGCTGAGGGCGTCCTGCTCGGCGGGGTCCAGCCGCGCCCACGCGGGTGCGGCCACGGCCCCGGAATTACCGGCGAACGTTTCGGCGATCCGCATCGCCGAAACGAGCATCGGCAGGGTCTCGGGATCGACCGCGCGCAGGTAGTCGGCGAGGGGGACGAGTGCCGGGAGCAGGGACCCGCCCGCTGCCGGGATGTCGATTCCGGCGAAGCACACCGGCGTCGAGGCGGTGCGATTGTGTCGGCGTATCCAGCGCAGGGGCCCGTCGATCCCGACGGGGACCGCTGTGGCGAGGTGGGCCGAGAGGTCCTGGTCGGCGCCCTCGCCCCGGGCCCAGGCGTCGAGGGGGAAGCCTTCGCTGAAGCCGTACTCGAAGGCCAGGACGGTGAATCCGCAGCGTTCGACCAGGAACCTCAGGATGCGTCTGCGGGCGAGGTCGAACTCGCTGATGAAGTGGGAGTGTTCGCCGATCGCGACGACGCGGGCGCCGCCGATGACGTCGCGCAGCGGCTCCAGGTCGTCGAGCGGCGCCGCGGGGTCGAGGTGACTGAGCGGGACGGCGTGGTCGTGGAGCCAGTCGGTGAACGGATTGCGGTACGGAGCGGACATGCCGGCGGCTCGATTCAGAGGTGTGGGGGATTCTGCGGTGCGGAGACTCGGGCGGATCGCCGAGGCGCCTCACCGGCGGCGGATCGCCGACGGTGAATCACTGATGGCGGATCACCGCTGGGGGAGTGCGGACGCCGCCTCTTCCAGGTCGTCGACGCTGCCGGACATGATGGTGCGGATGTGGCGGGTGATGTGCTCGACGGGCCAGTCCCACCAGGCGACGGCGAGGAGCCGGGCGACGGTCTCCTCGTCGTGGCGGGTACGGATGAGGCGGGCCGGGTTGCCGCCGACGATGCCGTAGTCGGGCACGTCGGAGGTGACGACGGAACCGGCGCCGATGATCGCGCCGTGCCCGATCCGTACGCCCGGCATCACCATGGAGTTGTAGCCGAACCAGACGTCGTTGCCGACGACGGTGTCGCCCCGGCCCGGCAGTCCGGTCAACAGGTCGAAGTGCTCGGCCCAGGAGCCGCCCATGGAGGGGAACGGGAAGGTGGACGGACCGTCCATCCGGTGGTTGGCCCCGTTCATGATGAACCGCACGCCGGTCCCCAGCGCGCAGAACTTCCCGATGACGAGCTTCTCCGGGCCGTAGTGGTAGAGCACGTTGCGGGTCTCGAACGCGGTCGGGTCGTCCGGGTCGTCGTAGTAGGAGTACTCCCCGACCTCGATCAGCTCGGACTTCACCAGGGGCTTCAGCAGCACCACCCTGGGCTGTCCGGGCATCGGGTGAAGGATCGTCGGGTCGGCGGGGTCGAGCACGGGGTGAATCCTTTTCGATTGCTGGTCGGCGCCCGGTCCGTGGCGCTGCAGGTCGGTTCGTCGATGGTCGCGGCCCGAGCCGGTGTCGGCAAGCACACGATGCCCGGCTCACGGCCGCCAGGACACCCGGTGCTCCGCGAGATGCGCCAGTACCGCGTGGTTCGCCTCCCAGCCGTCCGGGAACTTCACCGTGACGCCCAACTGCACCGGCTCCGTGGACGGATGCTCGTCCAGCAGCTCCGTGACGCCCGCCCGGCACACCACGATGCAGGCGTGCCGGTGGCGGGAGGCAAGTACGCAGAGGCGGCCCGTCTCCAGGTGGAAGGCCGTGGCGTCGGGGCGGCCGGACAGGGGGTGCAGGACCACCGTGACGTCGAACTCGCGGCCCTGGAGCCGGTTCGCCGTGTCCACCGCGACACCGGTCACGCCCAGCTCCGCGAGCGCCGCCCGGACCGCCGCCGCCTGGTCGCGGTGGGCGGTGCCGACCGCGATCCGGTCCGCCGTCACCGGCACCGGGTCCGGCGAGCGCTCGCTCGTCGCCGCGCCGCCCCGGTCCAGGAGCCGGCGGACCACCAGGGCCACCGCCCGCACCGCCTCCGGGTCGGTGCGCGGCGTGTGCCTGGCCGGGAGTTCGAGCAGGCCCCAGCCGGACTCGGCGGCCTCGTCCAGCACCCGGTCCGGGGCCGAACCGTCCGACGCCGTGCCGAACGACAGCCGCCGGTCGCCGTGGCCCGTGCCGCTGCGGAACGGGGTGTACGGGTAGAACGCGTCCGAGACCAGCTGCGCGGCGGACGCGGGCAGCCGCCAGGACACCGGCAGCCGGTGCTGCGGCAGTTGGGGATTGTGCGCGAGCAGGGTGGAGACCGCACTCGCGGACGGGTCGTACGAGAGCCCCGCCCACTGGTCCGCGCCCACGATCGAGAACGGGTCCAACTGCCCCGGGTCGCCGACGAACAGCGCCCGCTCGAAGAGGCCGGCGACGGCCAGCAACGCGTCCGAACGCATCTGGTACGCCTCGTCGACGATCGCGTGCCCCCACGGCTCGACGTTCTTCACGTGCGCCCACTTGGCGGCCGTCGAGATGACCACGTCGAGCCCGGCCAGCTCGGCCGCCTTCGCCGACTTCCGTACGTTGGCCAGACCGTCCAGCACCTTGTCGTACGGGTCGGAGTCGTTGCTGTGCAGCCGGCCCACCGGCAGCCCCGGGTCCTTCTCCGCCAGCCGCACCACCAGGTCGTCGACCTGGGCGTTGGTCTGCGCGACCACCATCAACGGATGCCCGGCCGCCGCGAGTTCGAGCGCGGCGCGCACCACGAGCGTCGACTTGCCCGCGCCCGGCGGGGAGTCCACCACGATGCCGCGCGACGTACCGTCGAGGGTGTCGGCGAGGATCGCCTCGGTCGCCCGCGCGGCTCGGGCACCCGGGTCGAAAACATCCGTCACAGCAGGTCCTCCGCAGTCACCGGGTCGGGATGCTCGGCATGTCCGGCCGCCGCGCCCGGCGGACCGCCGTGCGTCCAGGGCGTCTCCTCCGGGTCCGGCAGCTTCGGGCCGCCGCGCTGGTCGTGCTCGAACAGGGTCCAGGCGATCCGGTCGCCCGGCTCGGGCACCGAACCCGGGGCCGGTTCCTTGCTCCGGCCCATCCGGTCGAGGACGCGCAGCACCAGCCACGGCGCACCCCCGTCCTCCGGTTCGGCGTACGCCACGAACTCGGCGGTCTGCGGCCTGCCGTCCAGCGAGCGGTACACCTTGGTGCGCTCGCCCAGATGCGGCCGCTCGTCCGTGCGGACCGTGACCAGCGGGCGCGGGGACGGGCGCTTGGACTCGCTGTACGCCATCACCACCTCCGTCACCTCACCGACGAACGCCTCCCCGGCCAGCCGCCGCCCGGCCAGCACCAGCGGATCGTCCAACGCCTCCTGGGCCTCCAACTGGGCCTGCGCCGTCTCCCGCGAGGCCAGCTTCTGCGCCGCCGTCACCGCGTCGTCCCGGCGCGGCTGCGGCGGCTCGCCGGAGCGCACCCGGTCCCGGTGGCCGGTGAACGACCAGCGGTCCCTGGTCCAGCGCTCCTCGACCCTGGACCCCTCGGGCAGCCCCTTCAGCAGATCGAGCCCCCGCCACACCGCGTCCCACGTCGGCCGCATCACCCCGGCCAGCAACGCCCTGATCTCCCGCTCGGCGGCGGTCACCCCGGCGAGCAGGGCATCGGCGGCGAGACCGTCCTCGGCCGCCGCGAGCGCGGTGCGGGCCCGGTCGTACCGCTCGATGGCGGGCGCCAGCAGCCGGTTGTCGAACGCCGGGTCCGTGGCCGGACCGGCCGGCGGGCACCACAACTGGCCCTCGCCGTCCCGCTCCAGCTCCGCACGGAGCGCCGCCGACGCCCCCGAGCCGCCCACCGGGACGTCGATCCAGGCGAGCAGCGCGCCCAGGTGCTGGTCCTCCAGGCTGCTCTGCCCGGTCGCCCAGTGCCGGTTCAGCAGATCGGTCGCGGCGAGCAGCAGGGAGGAACCGGGCACCCGGGCCCGCTCCCCGTAATGCGTCAGCCAGCGGCCCAGCAGCGGAACCCGGGCGGGCGCGGGGTACGGCGCGTCGGGGTCGTCCTCGGCCGTGCGCCGGAACCGCATGGAACGGCCCAGCAGCCGTACGAACTCGATGCCCGCCCGGCTCGGCACGATCAACTGCGGCGCGTCCGCGCACAGCTCGACCTCGACCCGGACCTTCTTCCCGGTCGCCGGATCGGTCTCGTTGCGCTCGGTCGGCTCGACGACGTCCTCGTACGCCTCGATGTGCGGCAGCACCGCCTCGGCCAGCTCGGCGAGGAACGCGAACCGCAGGTCCCGGTCGCGCGGTTGCGGGACCGCCAGCAGCCGGGGCGCCTCCCGGTCCGTCCCGACGAGCGCACCCAGCGGGGCACCGGCCTCGCCGGCCGTGGTCAGCGGGACCAGGACGAGCGGCCGGTCGGTCAGACGGCGGTGCCGGACCGTCGCCAACGGCTGCGCACGGCCGCTCTCCACGGCCTCCATCCGGGCCAGGGTGCTGATCAGCGACATGCCGCACCGCCCTCCAGTGCCTCGGCACGCAGGGCCGCCGCCCGCCGCAGGGCCGCGACCGTCGGGTCCGCCGGGTCGCCCTCCTTGCCCGCGGCGGCGGCCAGCACCGCCCCCACCGTGGTCAGCCCGCCCAGCTCACCGCGCACGCTCCGCCCCAGCGCCTCCACCGCACCGGCCTGCCGGGCCTTCTCCCGGCAGTGGAAGGCCAGCTCGCAGGCGGCCAGGCACTCCGGGGCGTACGCCGCGTCGACCGACGCGACCGCGGCGTCCAACTGCTGCCGGGGACACCCCGGATCGAAGGTGGTGCCCTCGGGCAGGGCCGCCGCGATGTCCTCCAGCCGGGTCAGCCGGGTCAGCTGACGCCGGGTGACCGCACGCTGCTTGCGCACGTCGACGACCGAGGCGGTGGGCAGGTTGGAGAAGTCCTTCGGGCAGACCAGCAGCACCCGGTGGCCGACCTCGGCACCCCCGGTCAGCTCCGCGATCCGCTCCAGCGCCAGGACGTAGACGGCGGACTGCCGGGCCGCGGCACCGACCTTCGCCGCGTCGGCGGAGCCGTCGAGCATCGGGAAGGACTTGATCTCGATGACCGTCCAGGTGCCGTCCGGATGCACCGCCACCGCGTCCGGCTCCAGATAGGCGGGGGAGCCCGCCACGTCCAGGGCCAGCATCGGGTGGTCCAGCAGCGCCCAGCCGCCCGCCCCGGTCGCCTCGCGCAGCGCCAGGGCCGTACGCGCGGCGCGGCCCTCGGGACCGGCCGCCGTCAGATCGGGCACCAGGACCTCGCGCGGCTCCCCGGCACCGCCGCCCAGCCGCTCGTACAGCAGCCGCATCAGCTCCGCGCCGCCGTCGCCCTTGACCTTGGCCTCGAAGGCGTTGCCCCGGACGAAGGCGAACTGCGACTGGCCGAAGGGCGCCGGTGAGCCGAGCGCCGCGGCCAGCGCGCCCTTGTCCACCCCCGCACCGTCCAGCAGGGCGCGGCGTCTGCAACCGGGGTTGGCGGCGAGGGCGGCCAGCGCGCGGGCGTCCAGCGGGCGCGGTGCCACGTCCGGGCCCCGCAGGTCAGCGAGCCGCCGCCGGAGCGTCGCCGCCCGCTGCTCCCGCTCCCGCGGGGGTGCCGGGGGAGGTCCGGGACGCACGACCGGCCGGGGGGTCTGCGTCGGCCGGTGCCGCGGCGTCGGTGGAGTCTGCGGAGGAGGTCCGCTGGCCGGGGATTCGCTCACCCGCGGAAGTGTTGCATCCGGCACTGACAATCGGGGACTTGGCGGTCGGGGCGATTCGCGGGAACCGGGCCCCGATCCGCTCCCCGACCCGGTCCGCGAGACGCATCACGGGCCGGGCCAGCAGGGCCCCGATCCCCATCACGGCGGCGCCCGCGACCGCGTCGAGCAGATAGTGGTTGGCCGTTCCCATCACCACGAACGTGGTGATCAGCGGGTAGGCGACGCCCACGGCCCGCAGATACGGGTTCCTGCAGTGGCGCCACAGCAGGATTCCGCACCAGAGCGACCAGCCGACGTGCAGGCTCGGCATCGCCGCGTACTGGTTGGTCATCCCGCCCATGCCGCGCGGGGCGCTCGCCTCGGCGCCCCACCAGCCGTAGGAGCTGTACTGCGCCATCGTGTCGACGAAGCCGTACTTCGCCTCCAGCAGCCGGGGCGGGCAGGTCGGCATCAGCGTGAAACCGATCAGGCCGAACATCGTGGAGGTCATCAGCCAGGTGCGGGCCCTGCGGTACACCTCCTGGCGGCGGCGGAACAGCCAGACCAGGACGGCCGGGGTGACCAGGTAGTGCAGGGACGCGTACGCGAAGTCGGAGGGTATGCCTATGGAGGGGTGGGCGGTGAGCAGCCGGTTGAGCGGGTGCTCGGCGTTGAGGTGGAAGGCCTTCTCCAGGCGCAGGATGGCCAGGCCGTTGTCGATGGCCGTGGACACGTCGCCGCGGGCCACCAGCCGGCCCCCCGAATAGGCCGCGTACACCAGGACCAGCAGCGACAGCTCGGTCCACCAACGGGGCCGCGGGCGCGCCACGGGCGCGGTGCTGGCATGCTGCATCCGGAAGCTCTCCATCATGTGTTCGGGCGGCCGACGGCGGGCGTTCAACCGTACGGTGCGGGTCGGTCGCGACTCCCCCGGGGGTCCCGGTGGGGCCCCGTGTGCACGGATTCCTCCGTGACCGGTGGGACGTCGGTTCGGCCCCGGAGGTTGCCTCGCGATCACGTGCGCGATGATGGGAGAGCCGGACGGCCATTCTGTCGTGATCTCCGGCCCCGCACCTCGGTTTCAGGGAGAGCCGTCATGGCACCGCGTATCCTGCTCGCCCGGCACGGCCAGACGGAGTGGTCCGTCAAGGGCAATCACACCGGCAGGACGGACATCCCGCTCCTCGACACCGGCCGCACCGGAGCCAAGCTCCTCGGCGAGCGGCTGCACCGCGGACCGTGGGCGGACATCCCGCACCTGGAGGTCCGCACCAGTCCGCTGCTGCGGGCCAGCGAGACCTGCTCCCTCGCCGGGTTCGGGGACCGGGCCGAGCCGTGGGACGCGCTGCTGGAGTGGGACTACGGGGCGTACGAGGGGATGACCCCGGCCGAGATCCGGGCGATCCGGCCCGACTGGTTCATCTGGCGCGACGGGGTCCCGGAGGGCGAGACCCCGGCCGAGCTGTCCGCCCGCGCCGACGAGATCGTCGAGTGGGCCCGGTCCGCCGACCGCGACGTGCTGGTCTTCGCCCACGGGCACATCCTGCGGGCGCTGGGCGCCCGGTGGCTCGGCGAGGACGTGTCGTTCGCGGCGCGCATCCGGCTCGACCCGACGTCCCTGTCGGTACTGGGATGGGCGTACGGGGCGCCCGCGCTGGAACGCTGGAACGACACGGGCCACCTGGAGCGGTAGCCCACCACCCGGGCCGCCGGGGCCACGGACGCGGGCGCGGATACAGGTACGGGCGAGGACGGCAGGGCCGACGGAACGGGGCCCGGCCCTGCGCGCCGGGCTCCGCCACGTCCGGGCTCCGTCACTTCCGTACGCAGCTCACGTCCGCGTGCTGCTCACGTCCTCGTGCCCGTTCACATCCGCTTGCCCCGTTCACGTCCGCGTGCCCGCTCATGCCCGCGTGCCGCTCACGCCTTCGTGCTCATGTCCGCGTGCCGCTCCAGGAACCCCTGTACCTCCCGTGCGTCCCGCCGCGGCCTCAGTACCGTCACCGACTCGGCCAGCATCGCCCGGATGCGGGTCGACCGGACGCGGTCCAGCAGGTCGAGTACCCGGTGGCCCTCCGTCGCCGCCTCCGCCACCCGGCCCGCGCGGGCGAGGTCCCAGGTCAGCTCGGCCCGGTACAGCGCCAGGTTCCGGGTGAAGTGCGGGTCCTGGAGCCGCACCGCGCGCCGTGCGTGGCGGGCCGCCCGCGACCACTCGCCCAGCATCGACCAGCACTGCGCCTCCAGCATCTCCAGCTCCGCCTCCCGGAAGAAGCTCATCCACTCCGGATCGGCGTCGGACCGGCCGCGCCCGAACGCGGTGTGCGCCCGGCCGATCGCCCGCTCGCAGCCGGTGCGGTCGCCGAGCCCCGCCCGGCCCCCGGCCTCCCGCAGCGCGAGCAGCGCCAGCAGCCGGGGCGAGCCCAGGGGCTGCGCCGCCCGCTGCCCGGCCTCCGCCGCGCGGACCGACTCCCGGGGCCGCCCCGTGTCCCGGGCCAGGAACGAGGCGTTGCAGAACGCGTGCGCCTCCAGCGCCGCGTCGCCCGCCACCCGTGCCGTGGCCAGCGCCTCCGCGTAGTGCGAGCGGGCGTCCTCGAAGCGGCCCGAGTCATGGGCCAGCCAGCCCACCGAGATGGCCAGTTCGCCCGCCCCGGCGTGCAGCCGGCCGACGGTGGCACGCTTGGCGGCGGCGCCGGAGTCGAGCAGCGCGTACGCGGCCCGCAGCGGCTGCGACGCCCTGCGGTACAGGCCGTCGCCGCCGTGCCGGTCGTCGAGCAGCCGGATCTGCCGGACCGCCTTCTCGACGGCGCTCACCTCGGCCTCGCCGACCCGGCGCGGATCGGGCCGGTCGGCAGCGGCGGAGGTGCCGCCGAGGCCGAGGGTCGCGGTCGCCATCGTGGCGGTGCCGCTCGTCATGAACATGCGACGCAGCACGTCGCTCTCCTCGTCGGTGTCGCGGTGGGGCGCGGTGGGCGCCGGGATGTCGGCGGCGGCCCGCGCCGCCCGGCCGCGTACGGTCTCACGCGGCGAGAAGCCCAGGTCCGCCAGGGTCGTGCCGGGGAACATGTGCAGGAAGACCCGCTCGTACGCGTAGTTGGGGCAGCGGATCTCCCCGGACTCCACGCGTCCGATGTACCGGGCGTCGCACGCGACCCGTTCGCCGATCTCGCGGGCGGCCCTGCGTACCGCGGCGGCGAACTCCCCGGCGGAGCGCGGTCCGCGCAGCCGCCGGAAGGTGAGGTTGGGAACTGCTCCTGTCGACACCATGGACCGGAACCTCTCTTCTGCAGCCGGAGTTCCCGCTTCTGGCGTCCCGCTCGTGGGCTCCCGGCGGAGCAAGAACGTACCTGCTGTGACAAACCCCACACAGGGCGTTTGCGGGCAAAGCTGGCATCTCACCCCTGATTTGCCATGAACTGCCACCCTTTGCGGCGGCGTGGCACCGTAGCCCTTGACGCATTCGGGGCGTTGGTTCATGCGGAGACGGAATCCGGCTCCGCCCGGCGATGAGAGGAGAGGTCCCTTGTTGCATCTCGGCACGGAGACCGACGCACGGACGACTGCGACGACCCCGGCCGCGACGGGTGCCCCGGCACCCGCGACCACGGAGGGCCACGGGGCCGAACCCTGCGACCTGGTGACCGTCCCGGCCCGCCAGGGACTGGAGGCCGTGGACATCCTGCGCCGGGACACCGAACAGGACATCGGCCCGGTCCTGCACGACGGCGCCTGCGACACCCTCGGCTTCCTCGTGCCCCCGGGCACCGCCGAGGCGTGGGACGTACCCGGCAGCGCCTGTACGCGCACCGCCGGCCGAGGGCTGCGCATCCCCGCCGAGCCGCCGATGACCGGGAGCGGCTGGCTGCTGCCGCCGGAGGACGACGCCCCGGTCACCGACCCCGCCGTGCTGCGCGCCGCCCTCGACCAGGCCGCCCGGCTCATCGAGGCAGCCGACAACTGCCGCTGACCGCACGAGAGGCTCCCGGGGTCCGCCCGCGCCCATAATGGCCCGGTGGGCGGGTTTCCCCGCCCTGGCCGGTCGCGTACCGGCCCGGAGCGAAGAGCAGTGGGCGGGCGCGAGCAGCAGTGGCACGTCGAGGAGCGTCGAGCGGGGGTGCGGGCGGTCGCGGGCGCCCGGACCGCAGGGCCGACGGCAGGGCCGAACGCGGTGCGGGGCGCGCCGGGCGCCGGGCGGAACCCCTCGCCGAACAGGTCGACGACGGCCTCGCCGAGCTGGTGCCCGACCGGGAACGCCCGCGCGCCTGGACGCTGACGCTGGACGGCGCGCCCCAGTCCCACGTGGACCTCGACGACCCCACGTACCTGTCCTTCGAGTACCAGCGCCGGATCGGGCACATCGCCGACCTCGTCGCCCCCGCCGGACAGCCGCTGCACGTGGTGCACCTGGGCGGCGGCGCCTTCACGCTGGCCCGCTACATCGCCGCGACCCGGCCCCGCTCCACCCAGCAGATCGTCGAGGTGGACGCCGCGCTCGTCGGCTTCGTCCGCCGCGAACTGCCGCTGGACCCGCAGGCCAGGATCAGGGTCCGGGCCACCGACGCCCGCGCCGGGCTCGGCAGGATCCAGGACGGCTGGGCGGACCTCGTCATCGCCGACGTCTTCAGCGGGGCCCGCACCCCCGCACACCTCACCAGCACCGAGTTCCTCGCCGAGGTCCGGCGGGTGCTGAAACCCGGCGGGAGCTACGTGGCCAATCTGGCGGACGGGCCGCCGCTGGCCCATCTGCGCGGCCAGATCGCCACCGCGGCCACCGTCTTCCCCGAACTGGCGCTCGCCGCCGACCCGACCGTGTGGCGCGGCCGGCGCTTCGGCAACGCGGTGCTGCTCGCCTCGGACCTGCCGCCGAAGGTCGCCGAACTGACCCGCCGGGTCGCGAGCGATCCGCACCCCGGCCGCGTCGAACACGGGCGGGCGCTCGCCGACTTCACCGGCGGCGCGGCTGCGGTGCACGACGCGACCGCGGCCCCGTCCCCGCCCCCGCCCCCGTCGGTCTTCCGGTGACCCGCGCCCGCAGGGCCCCGGCCCGCTGAAGCACCCTGCGGGCGGGGCCCCGGCCCGCCGAGGCACCCGGTGGGCGGGACCCGCCGCCACCGGATGGCGTACGGTGCCGCCCACGGCAAGTGTGCTCGTGGTCGAGGGCGACCAGTTCGTACGTTCCGCCCTCATCCGGCACCTGACCGAGGCCGCCCACACGGTACGGAGCGTGGGCACCGCACTCGAAGCCCTGCGCGAGGTCGCCCACTTCCGCTTCGACGTGGTCATCCTCGACCTCGGCCCGCCCGACCTCGACGGCGCCGAGGCGCTCAAGATGCTCCGGGGGATCACCGACGTGCCCGTGATCATCGCCACCGCGCGGGACGACGAGAGCGAGATCGTCCGGCTGCTCAACGACGGCGCGGACGACTACCTGACCAAGCCGTTCTCGGTGGAGCACCTGTCCGCGCGGACGGCCGCCGTGCTGCGCCGCCCGCCCGCCGCGTCGCGGAGTCCACCGGCGGCGACGTGCGGATCGGGCGCTCGGTGCTCGGCGGCACGGAGGTGAGCGTCCGGATCGGCCTCGACGGCCACCGGCGGGAACGCGACCGGCGCGGACACCGGGTGGGGCGGGAACGGCGCGGGGCGACGCGCAGGGACACGGCGCTCCGATTCCGGCGCGGCTTCCGGCACAGCTCCCGGCACGGGAAGGGCGCGGAGCTTTAACCGGTTCCGATTTCGGTACGGCTTCCGGTACGGGTTCCGGCTTCGGAGAAAGAACGCGGACGCGCCCCCGGTCGCCCCGGCCGCACAGCGCCCCGTTCACCTTCCGGCGGGCGACCGGGGACGAACCAGGGGCGAGGCCCTCCGTTCCCACCGACGGCCGGAAACACGGCCCGGTCCGGGCGGCTCGGCGCGGCCATGCCCGTACGCCCGCCGTTTGTCCCCGCCGTTACGCCGCTGACCTGCGGTCTCCCGTGACGTACCGAACGGAGGGCCGAACTCCGCCGCGTTTCCCGCGAGTTATGGCAAGACCTCGGCGGGACACGGTCCCGTGACTTGCGGGACACGCTCGGGCAACGGAAGCGTCTTCAACTCTTGACACCCGCCCCCTTCAGGCAGGAACCTTCCGGCAACGATGCATGGGAGCGCTCCCATATCAGGCGGGCCCGCCCGATCGGCGCTGCCCGTGCCCTTCCCCCTGAACCTCCGGCACCCGCGCCCCACCGGTACGTGTGCCACGCGGTCAGAACACCAGCCCCACCCCCGGAACGCCCCATCCCGGAACGCCCCGGAATGTCCCACCCCCGGAACAAGGAGCAGTGGAATGCGCATCACCCGCACCCTCGCAGGCCGGAGCCGCAGAACCGCGGTCCTGGCCGCCACGGGCCTGACGGTCTCGGCCCTGTTGCTGACCGGCTGCAGCGGAGACTCGGACGCGTCGGGCAGCACGGGCCCCGACGCGAACGGGAACGTCACGCTGACCATCGCCGACTTCGGGCAGTTCGGCTACAAGGAGGCCGGGCTCTTCGAGAAGTACCACGAGCTGCACCCGAACATCACGATCAAGGAGGACGTCACCGCCGACGAGAAGGTCTACTACCCCAAGCTGCTCCAGCAGCTGAACTCGGGCAGCGGCCTCTCCGACATCCAGGGCATCGAGGTGGGCCGGATCAAGGAGATCGTCGACACCAAGGCGGACGCCTTCGCCGACCTCGGCAAGGTGATCGACGTCGACGAGTGGGTGCCCTGGAAGGCGAAGCAGGCCACCACCGCCGACGGCGCGGTGATCGGCGCGGGCACCGACATCGGCCCTATGTCGCTCTGCTACAACACCGACCTGTTCGGGAAGGCCGGTCTGCCCACCGACCGCGAGGAGGTCGCGAAGCGGGTCGCGGGCGGCTGGGAGGACTACATCAAGCTCGGTGAGGAGTACCGGAAGAAGGCCCCGGCGGGCACGTACTTCATGGACTCCGCCAGCGCGATGTTCAACGCCGTCGTGAGCTCGAACTCCCAGCAGTACTACGACGGGAGCGGCAAGCCGATCTACAAGGAGAGCCCCAGCGTCCGGCAGGGCTGGAACCTGGCCGCCGAGGTCGCGGCCAAGAAGCTCTCCCAGGGCCTGGCCCAGTTCGACACCAACACCTGGGTTCCCGCGCTGCGCAAGGGCACCGTGGCCACCGTGGTCTGCCCCGCGTGGATGGCCGGTCAGATCTCGACCAACGCCGGTGAGGGCAACAAGGGCAAGTGGAACATCACCACCGCGCCCGGTGCGACCGCCGCCAACTGGGGCGGCTCCTTCCTCACCGTGCCCAAGTCGGGCAAGAACGTCGAGGAGGCCGGCAAGCTCGTGAAGTGGCTGACGGCACCCGAGCAGCAGGCCGCCGTGTTCAAGGCGATCGGTGTCTTCCCCTCCAACAGGGGCGCGTACGAACTGCCGGACGTGAAGAACGCGAAGCTCCCGTACTTCAACGACGCCCCGATCGGAAAGATCTACGCCGACGAGGCCGAGTCCATCCCCGAGGCGGTCCTCGGTCCGAAGGACGCCGTCATCAAGGACACCATCTCCACTCAGATCACCAACATGGAACAGCGGGGGACCAGCCCCGACAAGGCGTGGAAGGCCGCGACCGAGGCGATCGACAAGGCGATCGGCTGACCACCGCCGGTGCGGGCCCCGGCCCGGGAACCGCCCGCACCGGTACGTACGCCTCTCTCGCTCCCCGTACTCCCGCCTGTTCCTCTCGCCTCCGCCCGCACATCTCGCACTCCCCGCACGCTCTTCTCGCGCCGGTACGTACCCCAGGGAAGGACTCCCGCCCGTGGTCACCTCGACTCCCACCCGGGACGCATACGCCCCGCCGCCCGGCGGTTCCCCGCACGCGCCGGCCCGATCCCGCGGGCAGACCTGGCGAAGTCGGCTGTGGAGGTTCGACGACAAGGCGTCGCCGTACGCCTACATAGCCCCGTTCTTCCTCGTCTTCGGCGCCTTCGGGCTCTACCCGCTGCTCTACACCGGATGGATCGCCCTGCACCGGGTGGAGATGACCGGGATGGACCGGATGGAATGGGTGGGCTGGGAGAACTTCGACAAGATCCTGCACGACTCCGAGTTCTGGACGGCCGTCGGCAACACCTTCCTGATCGGGGTCATGTCGACCGTCCCGCAGCTGCTGGTCGCGCTCGGCCTGGCCCATCTGCTCAACTACCGCCTGCGGGCCAGCACTTTCTGGCGGACGGTCGTCCTCACCCCGTACGCCACCTCGGTGGCCTCCGCGGCCCTCGTCTTCGCCCTGGTCTTCCGGGCCGACGGCGGCCTGCTGAACTGGGTGCTGCACTTCGTCGGCCTCGGCGACACCAACTGGACCAACGGCTACTGGACGTCGAAGATCGCGATCTCCGTCATCGTGATCTGGCGCTGGACGGGCTACAACACTCTGATCTACCTGGCCGCGATGCAGGCCGTGCCGACCGATCTGTACGAGGCCGCGTCGCTGGACGGCGCCTCGCGCTGGCAGCAGTTCCGCAAGGTGACGATCCCCGCGCTGCGGCCGACGATCCTCTTCACGATCGTCATCTCGACCATCGGCTCCATGCAGTTGTTCGGCGAACCCCTGCTGCTGGAGGGCGGCACCCTCGGCGCGATCGGCGGGAACGAGCACCAGTACGAAACGCTCAGCGTCTACCTCTACAACTACGGCTGGAACCTGGGCCACCTCGGCCCGGCCGCCGCGGTGGCCTGGGCGATGCTCGCCCTGCTGCTGATCATCGCCGCGGTCAACCGGCTCATCGGCCGCTTCGTACGCACATCCGCGGTCTGACCGGGAGCGAATTCCATGACCACGACCAGCACCGTCAAGACCCCGGCCCGCGACGTCCCGCCCGCCCGTCGGAAGGACGCACGGCGCCCGAGCCGCTTCAGGCCCGGCGCGGGACAGCAGCTGAAGGGCGGCCCGTTCGCCTACCTCGCCCTGATCGTCGTCGGCATCGGCTCACTGCTGCCGCTCTACTGGACGCTGGTGGCCGCGTCCCACACCCAGGACGAAGTGCTCGCCACCACACCGCCGTTCCTGCCCGGCGGACGACTGACGCACAACCTCGAAGCGGCCTGGAACCAGGCACACCTCGGCAAGGCGATCCTCAACAGCGCCATCGTCGCCGGCTGCGTCACGGCGGCGACGCTCTTCTTCTGCACCCTGGCCGGCTACGCCTTCGCCAAGATGCGCTTCCGGGGCCGTGGTGCGCTGATGACCGGGGTCGTCGCCACGCTCACGATTCCGCCGCAGCTCAGCGTCGTCCCGCTGTTCATGATGATGTCCGACATCGGCTGGGGCGGAAAGCTGGAGTCGGTGATCTTCCCGACGCTGGTGAGCGCGTTCGGGGTGTTCTTCATGCGCCAGTACCTGAGCGAGGCGCTGCCCTACGAGCTCGTCGAGGCCGCCAAGATCGACGGCGCGAACAACTTCCGCATCGTGCGCAGCGTGGTCCTGCCGGTGGCCCGCCCGGCGATGACGGTGCTGGGGATGCTCACCTTCGTACAGACGTGGAACGACTTCTTCTGGCCCTACCTCGCCCTCAACCAGCAGAATCCCACGCTCCAGGTGGCCCTGGGCCAGCTGAGCGCCTCGTACACCCCCGATCAGAGCATCGTGATGGCCGGCGCGCTGATCAGCACCCTGCCGCTGCTCGTGGTGTTCGTGATCTTCGGCAAGCAGATCGTCGGGGGGATCATGTCCGGCGCGGTCAAGGGCTGACGCGACGTCAACAGTCTTTCTCGGGGCGTCCGTACGGCCTCTTCCTCGACGGAGGTGCCGTACGGCCGCCCGCGCCGACGGGGGTGTCGTACGGCCGCCCGCCCCGCTCCCTCGTCACTCCACCCCCTCTCCTCGCTCTTCTCGTCCCCTCCTCTCGTCCCCTCCTCCACTCTTGGGAGCGCTCCCGCATGACTGCTGTACGACCCGACACCGCCCCGAAGCAGGCGCCCGAGGCGGCGGGCTTCCCGACCGGCTTCGTCTGGGGGGCGGCCACCGCCGCCTACCAGGTCGAGGGCGCCGCGGCCGAGGACGGCCGCACCCCTTCCGTCTGGGACACCTTCAGCCGCACCCCGGGCAAGGTCCGCAACGGCGACACCGGAGACATCGCCGCCGACCACTACCACCGCTACCGCGACGACGTGGCGCTGATGAAGCGGCTCGGGCTGCGGGCCTACCGCTTCTCCGTCTCCTGGTCCCGGGTGCAGCCCACCGGCCGCGGCCCCGCCGTCGAACGCGGCCTGGACTTCTACCGCGGACTCGTCGACGAGCTCCTCGAAGCGGGAATCGAGCCCGTCGTCACCCTCTACCACTGGGACCTGCCGCAGGAACTGGAGGACGCGGGCGGCTGGCCCCAGCGGGTGACCGCCGAGCGCTTCGCCGACTACGCCGACCTCGTGGCCGGTGCCCTCGGCGACCGGGTCGGCACCTGGACCACCCTCAACGAGCCGTGGTGCTCGGCCTTCCTCGGCTACGGCTCCGGCGTGCACGCCCCCGGCCGCACCGACCCCGCCGACGCACTGCGCGCCGCCCACCACCTCAACCTCGCCCACGGCCGGGCGACCGAGGTCCTGCGCACCCGACTCCCCGCTGCCGCGCGGACCTCGGTCACCCTCAACCTCCACCAGGTCCGTCCGCTGACCGGCAGCGAGGCCGACGCGGACGCCGCCCGCCGCATCGACGCCGTGGGCAACCGGATCTTCACCGGTCCGATGCTGCGCGGCGAGTACCCGGCGGACCTGATCGCCGACACCTCGCACCTGGTGGACTGGTCGCAGCTGGTCCGGGAGGGCGACCCGGCCACGATCTCCGGCCCGATCGACCTCCTGGGCGTGAACTACTACACGCCGACGTTGGTCTCCACGCCCGGGAACGGCGTCGGCGACTCGCGCGACGACGGCCACGGCAACAGCGACCACTCCCCGTGGCCCGGCTCCGAGCACGTCGCCTTCCACCTCGCCGAGGGCCGCAAGCGCACCGCGATGAACTGGGCGATAGACCCCGACGGACTGTACGACCTGCTCATGGACGTCTCCCGCGACCACCCCGGCCTGCCGCTGATGGTCACCGAGAACGGCGCGGCCTTCGACGACTACGTCTCGCCCGAGGGCCGGGTGGCGGACCCCGAGCGGATCGACTACCTGCACGGCCACCTCGACGCGGTGCGGCGGGCCGTGGCCGACGGCGCGGACGTCCGGGGCTACTTCCTCTGGTCGCTGATGGACAACTTCGAGTGGGCGTACGGGTACTCCAAGCGCTTCGGCGCCGTCTACGTCGACTACGCCACCCAGCGCCGCATCCCCAAGGCGAGCGCCCTCTGGTACGCCGACGTCATCCGCCGCCACGCCCTGCCCCCGGCCCCCGGCCTCGACTGACCCCACAAGGCCGCAAGGCCGCGCGTGACCGTACCACCACAAGGCCGCCCGACCGCGTGACCGCACGGTCACGCGGCACGCCCGACCCCGCCCGATCCCGTCCGAGACCCGGCCGCCCGTGCCGGGTCTCCGTCGTCTCCGGCCCGGTCCGGGGCCCGGTGTCAGGACTTGGTTTGACCAATCCGGCTGTGAGAAATTGACCGCGAACGGGAGGCAGCCATGGCGGCAGCGCGAGTACGGAGCGGTGGGCGGCCCACGCTCGAAGAGGTCGCGGCGCGGGCGGGGGTGGGACGCGGCACGGCCTCGCGGGTCATCAACGGCTCGCCGAAGGTCAGCGCCCAGACCCGCGAGGCGGTCGAGGCGGCCGTCGCCGAACTGGGCTACGTGCCCAACCGGGCGGCCCGCGCCCTCGCCGGCAACCGCACGGACGCCGTCGCCCTGGTCGTGCCCGAGCCGGAGACCCGCTTCTTCGCCGAGCCGTACTTCTCCGACATCGTCCGCGGTGTCGGCGCGGCGCTCGCCGACACCGACATGCAACTGCTGCTCACCCTCGTAGGCAGCGACCGCGAGCGCCGCCGACTCGCCCAGTACCTGACCGCGCACCGCGTGGACGGCGTGCTGCTGGTCTCCGTGCACGCCGACGACCCGCTGCCGGAACTGCTGGAACAGCTCGGCATGCCGGCCGTGATGAGCGGCCGCAGGTCCGCCTCCGAACCGCTCGCCGCCGTCGACTCCGACAACTTCGGCGGCGCCCGCGCCGCGGTCGACCACCTCTTCTCCCGGGGCCGCCGCACCATCGCCACGATCACCGGGCGGCTGGACGTCTACGGCGCGCAGTGCCGCCTCGACGGCTACCGCGAGGCGATCTTTGAGGCCGGTCTCGAACCGGACGAGCAGCTGATCGCCCCCGCCGACTTCACCGAGGAGGGCGGCGCCCGCGCCATGCGCGAGCTGCTGGCCCGCCGCCCCGACATCGACGCGGTCTTCGCCGCCTCCGACGTCACCGCCGCGGGCGCCCGCCAGGTCCTGCGCGAGGCCGGCCGGCGCATCCCCGACGACGTGGCCCTCGTCGGCTTCGACGACTCGGCCGTGGCCCGCCACATGGACCCGCCCCTCACCAGCGTGCGCCAGCCCATCGAGGAGATGGGCCGCACGATGGCCCGCGTCCTGCTCCAGGAAATCGCCCGCGAGACCCAGGAACGCCCGCAGACCGTGCTCCCCACGGAACTGGTCGTCCGCGACTCCTCGTGACGGCCGCCAGAAAGGGTCGGGGTCGGCACACCGTCGCCCACGGGCCGACCCCGGCGCGGAGGAGCCGCCGCACCGGGCGGCTTCTCCACCCGTGATGCCCGTGATGCCCGTGATGCCCGTCACACGGCGCCGGGTGAAGGCGCCTCATCACTTCAGGAGATACGAGAAGGGCCCCGGTCATCGACCGGGGCCTTTCCCTTCAGGGTGAGTAACGGGACTCGAACCCGCGACATCCTGGACCACAACCAGGTGCTCTACCATCTGAGCTATACCCACCATGCCCGGTCTTTTTCTGACCGGCCGAGAAAAAGTGTACAGGGTCCGAGAGGGTGCTCGCGCCCCAGTTGTTCAGCCGCCGGTCCCAACCCCCGAAAGGGCTATGACCAGCGGCTTCACAAAGACCTACGGTGCGGGCGGTGCGACGCGGGCCGCGATGGCCTTGGCGCGCTCCGAGTCCGGGCCGGGCTGCGGCACGAAGACCGCCTCGCGGTAGTAACGCAGCTCCGTGATGGAGTCACGGATGTCCGCGAGCGCCCGGTGGTTGCCGTTCTTGGCCGGGCTGTTGAAGTACGCCCTCGGGTACCAGCGGCGCGCCAGCTCCTTGATGGAGGAGACGTCGACGATCCGGTAGTGGAGGTAGCTCTCCAGGGCCGACATGTCCCGCGCCAGGAAACCGCGGTCGGTGGAGACCGAGTTTCCGCAGAGCGGGGCCTTGCCGGGTTCCTTCACGTGCTCGCGGACGTAGTTCAGCACCTGGGCCTCGGCGTCGGCCAGGGTGGTGCCACCGGCCAGCTCGTCGAGGAGGCCCGAGGCGGTGTGCATCTGCCGCACCACCTCGGGCATGGTCTCCAGGGCCGCGTCCGGCGGGCGGATCACGATGTCCACCCCTTCGCCGAGCACGTTCAGCTCCGAGTCGGTGACCAGCGCGGCCACCTCGATGAGTGCGTCTTCCGTCAGCGAGAGCCCGGTCATCTCGCAGTCGATCCACACCATGCGATCGTTCATGGCTCCACCCTACGGGGCACTCCGTTGCCCCGGCAGGGTCGGGCGTCCGGCCGCGTACGCGTCGAGGCCCGGTTTCCCGTGCTCCGGCTGCCCCCCGCCCGCCGCCGGCACGACGGAGGAGTGGGGGCCCGGCGGGACGACCGGAGCCGTGGCGCGCCGGACCGTCGAGCCGCTCTGCGCGGGCACGATCGGTTCGGACGCCGCGGTGACGGGTTCCGCGCCCCCGCCCTGCGGACGACGGGCCCGGTAGGCGGCCCGGTACGCGGCGGGGGAGGAGCCCAGCTGACGCCGGAAGTGTCCGCGCAGCGCGACCGGCGAGCGGAAGCCGCAGCGGCCCGCCACCTCGTCGACCGAGTACTCGGACGTCTCCAGCAGCCGCTGCGCCTGCAGCACCCGCTGGGTGATGAGCCACTGGAGCGGTGCGCTGCCGGTGAGCGAACGGAACCTGCGGTCGAAGGTCCGCCTGCTCATGTAGGCGCGCGCGGCCAGCGTCTCCACGTCGAACTGCTCGTGGAGGTGCTCCAGTGCCCAGGCCACGACCTCGGCGAGCGGGTCGGAGCCGATTTCTTCAGGTAAAGACCTGTCGAGGTAGCGCTCCTGACCGCCACTGCGCCGCGGCGGCACGACGAGCCGGCGGGCCAGTGCCCCGGCGGCCTCCGTGCCGTGGTCCGTGCGGACTATGTGCAGGCAGAGGTCGATCCCGGCCGCCGTGCCGGCGGAGGTGAGCACGTCGCCGTCGTCGACGAAGAGCTCACGCGGATCGACGTGGACCGACGGGTAGCGCTTGGCCAGCGTCGGTGCGTACATCCAGTGCGTGGTCGCCGGGCGGCCGTCCAGCAGGCCGGCGGCGGCGAGCACGAACGCGCCGGTGCACAGGCCCACGATGCGGGCGCCCTCCTCGTGGGCGCGGCGCAGCGCCTCCAGCGCCTCGGCGGGCGGCGGCGAGGTGATCGAACGCCAGGCGGGCACCACGACGGTGCCGGCCCTGCTGATCGCCTCCAGCCCGTAGGGTGCGGTGAGTTCGAGTCCCCCGGTGGTCCGCAGCGGTCCCTCTTCCCCGCCGCAGACGAGGAGTCGGTAGCGCGGAACACCCGCGTCCTGGCGGTCGATTCCGAACACGGAGAGCGGGATGGAACTCTCGAAGATGGGGCCGCCGCTGAACAGCAGCACGGCGACGACTTCTCGTCGTCGACGGCCACTGAGCTTCCGTACAGCCTCCGTTGCGGCGGCGGAGTCCTGGCTCATGACGCTAAGCCCCCCTCGGTGTTCGCGTCTTCCTGGTCCTTACGGGCCTGTCGCTCCTGCACTTTTCCCCTCGGTCCTGCACGAGTCCCCAGTCTTCGGTACCCAAGATCGAATCTACTGCGTCCCGTGGCGCCGTCGTGACAAGTTCACCAACCGGCGTTATGTCGACAAGGCAACTTGGCGGGAAGCATTCGATCACGAAGCGTTTCATTCGTCGGCCGCACAGGGAAGTGCGCCTCGCGTTCATGGCCCGTCCCCGTTGGGTGGAAGCGTACCGCGCGGTCTCTTCCTGCCTGGTGACAAGGGGGTTGATCGGCCAATTCGACAAGGAATCGGGGCGGGTGTGAAGTTGGCTGAAAATAGACGGTTGTGCATACGTGATTCAGTCATTGGACCGGCGCACAACCCGAGTGAGCAGGCGCTTCTTTGCGCCCCCTCGGCAGGCCGGACGACCGATCGTACGGAACGGCGCGACGGCGGTCGGGTGCGAGCGGTTCCCGTCCGGCGGGCCGACGTCGCTTCCCGGTCGGGTGCCCCGTCGCGGACGGGGCGGAAGGGGGCGGGGCGGGCGGTGGGGCCCGGGAGAACATACATTCGGCCGTCGGTGGCCGACGTCGGTCCGGGCATCCCGCCCGGCGTCCGGCCGGGGCGCGGAGGCCCCGGGTTGTCACGAAGGGGGTGACGGATACGGTCCCGTCCGGTCACCGAGGGAAGCCGTCCGGGCCCCTCGTCGTCGGTGTACGGCACAACCGGCATTGCCATACGGGGCCGCCTCGGGCATGCTCCGTGGAACGTCGCGCGCGCTTTGCGCGGGTCTGGGCAGTGGAGGAGTGGAGCCGTACCCTTGGGGGTAAGGGGTTGGGAAGATGATTCCCGGACACCGCAACACCGCCCGCTGACGCACCTTCCCCAAGTCGCTCTCCTCACGAGGACTCTCTTCGCCGAGACACCGATGGCCGGTCACGAAATCCCCGAACCCGCCGACCGCAAGCAGGTAGCCGACCCCATGTCGGACCCGCAGACGGTCGAAGAACCACGTCATTCCTGCGATCCCGCGTTCCGTCACGGGGTCGTGGTCGGCTTCGACGGCTCCACCTCCAGCGAGCGCGCCCTCGCGTATGCCATCGGGATGGCCAGGAGATCGGGCTCCGGCCTGATCATCGTCCACGTCGCCAACCGGCTGCCGACCACGGTCTGGGCGGGCTGCGAACCGCCCGTCTTCGTGGACGTGCCGGACCACCGCACCGAGGTGCTCGGCCTGGAGCTGGCCTGCGCGGACTACCTCTCCGAGGTGCCCTGGGTGCTCGTCGAGCGGGGCGGCGACATCTGCCACGAACTGGAGGAGGTCGGCCAGGAGTACTCGGCCGACGCCATCGTCGTCGGCTCCACGCACGGCGTCGTCGGCCGCATCTTCGGCTCGGTCGCCGGCCGCCTCGCCCGCCGCGCACAGCGCCCGGTCGTGGTCATTCCCTGAGCGTCACGCCGCCCGGCCGTGATCGTCCTCCGCGCCACCGGTGCCTCCTGCCCCTCCTGTGGACTGTGGACCGGTGGGCCGCGCCCTGCATCGACATGGCGTCAAATCGTCTGCACAAACCGACAGTTCGCCGGTGTACGGGGGCGGATCGTGCCCTCGCGGAGGGCGGGCGAGGGGCGCCGGGGCGCGGGGGCGACGCATGCGCAGGGCGTCCGCCGGGGGCGGCGACGCCGGTACGGGTGGTTCCGACCCCGCTGCCTTCGGCCATCTCCCCCGCGGATCACCGGCCGGAGAGACACCCTCCCTCCGGCCGATGAGGCGACACGTCCCGCTGCCTACTCGACGGTGACGGACTTCGCCAGGTTGCGCGGCTTGTCGATGTCCCGGCCCATGGCCAGCGCCGTGTGGTACGCGAAGAGCTGGAGCGGGATGCCCATCAGGATCGGGTCCAGCTCGTTCTCGTTCTTCGGCACGACGATGGTGTGGTCGGCCTTCTCCTGCATCTGGTGGGCCACGGCGAGGATGCGGCCGCTGCGGGCCTTGATCTCCTCCATCGCGGCGCGGTTCTTCTCCAGCAGGTCGTCGTCCGGCACGATCGCGACCGTCGGCATCGCGGGCTCGATCAGCGCCAGCGGCCCGTGCTTCAGCTCGGACGCCGGGTACGCCTCGGCGTGGATGTACGAGACCTCCTTGAGCTTCAGCGAGGCCTCGCGGGCGACGGGGTAGCCGCGCACCCGGCCGATGAACATCATCGACTTGGCGTCCGCGTACTCGGCCGCCAGCCTCTTGATCTCGTCCTCGTTCGCGAGGATCTCGCTGATCTGGGCGGGGAGCTTGCGCAGCCCCTCGATGATCCGCTTGCCGTCGGCGACCGACAGGTCCCGGATCCGGCCCAGGTGCAGGGCGAGCAGCGCGAACGCGACGACCGTGTTGGTGAAGCACTTGGTGGAGACGACGCAGACCTCGGGGCCGGCGTGGACGTACGTACCGCCGTCCGCCTCCCGGGCGATCGCCGAACCCACGACGTTGACGACGCCGAGCACCCGGGCGCCCTTGCGCTTGAGCTCCTGGACGGCGGCCAGCACGTCGTACGTCTCACCGGACTGGGAGACCGCGACGTACAGCGTGTCCGGGTCGACGACCGGGTTGCGGTAGCGGAACTCGGAGGCGGGCTCGGCGTCCGCGGGGATGCGGGCCAGCTCCTCGATCAGCTGCGCGCCGATCTGGCCCGCGTGGTACGAGGTGCCGCAGCCCAGGATCTTGATCCGGCGGACCCCGCGCGCCTCGCGGGCGTCCAGGTTGAGGCCGCCCAGGTGCACGGTGGCGAAACGGTCGTCGATCCGGCCGCGCAGCACCCGGTCGACGGCGTCGGCCTGCTCGGAGATCTCCTTGTGCATGTACGTGTCGTGGCCGCCCATGTCGTACGACTCGGCCTCCCACTCCACGGTGGTCGGCGTGGCCGTCGTGGACGAGCCCTCCGTGGTGTACGTACGGAAGTCGTCGGCCTTGAGGGTGGCCATCTCGCCGTCGTCCAGGGTGACGACCTGGCGGGTGTGGGCGACCAGCGCGGCGACGTCCGAGGCGACGAACATCTCCTTCTCGCCGATGCCGAGGACGACCGGGGAACCGTTGCGGGCGACCACGATGCGGTCGTTGAAGTCGGCGTGCATGACGGCGATGCCGTACGTGCCCTCGACCGAGCGCAGCGCCTCGCGGACCTTCTCCTCCAGGGTGTCCGCCTGGGCGCGGGCGATCAGGTGGACCAGCACCTCGGTGTCGGTCTCGGAGAGGAAGACGACACCGTCGGCGACGAGCTTCGCACGGAGCTCGGAGGCGTTGTCGATGATGCCGTTGTGGACGACGGCGACCTTGTTTTCGGCGTCCAGGTGCGGGTGCGCGTTCTCGTCGCTCGGGGCGCCGTGGGTGGCCCAACGGGTGTGGGCGATACCGGTGGTGCCGGTGAAGCGCTTGGGAACGCGGGCCTCCAGTTCGCGGACCCGGCCCTTCGCCTTGACCATCTTCAGGGCGGCGGGCTTCCCGGCCGACGCCTTGCCGGTGATGACGATGCCCGCGGAGTCGTAACCCCGGTATTCCAGCCGCTGCAGCCCTTCCAGCAACAGCGGAGCCACGTCACGCTTCCCGATGTATCCGACGATTCCGCACATGGATTCTCTGCCCCTCCATCGATGTACCTGTGGTGCTCGCCGCCCGGTCGGGTCGGCTCGTCCGTGCGGCCGTGGACGGTCCGGTCGTGGACCGTCCGGCCGCGGGTCCTTCAGCCGTAGACGATGCGGCGCAGCTGGCGGAGCGAGAGCTCCGGAGGCGCCACCGCGCGGTGCGGCAGCTCGGCCGCGATCCGCTCGAAGATCTCCGCGTTGACCAGGCCGCCGGACTGCAGTTCGCGGTGGCGGCGGCGGACGAAGTCGTCGGTCGTCTCGTCGAAGTACGCCAGCACGTCGAGGATCACCCGGGCGGCTTCACCGCGCTGGAGCGCGGTGCTGCGGACCAGGTGGTCAATGAGGTCGTCATGCGACGGGCGGCGTTCGAGCACTCGTTGATATTGCGGTGGATGGGGCACTTCCGCAACAATTCTGCCCGATATCGGGCAGGGATGGATGTGATTGTGCTCTCGGTGCCCTACAGGCGCTTGAGCACGGCCTGCTTGGCGGCGGTGAACTCGTCGTCGGTGAGCACCCCGGACCGGTGCAGTTCGCCGAGCTCGCGCAGTCGGCGCAGCAGCGTGTCGTGATCGTCGCCGGAGGGTGCGGGCGGTGCGGAGGGGGCGAGTGGTGCGGACGCGGCCGGGGCAGGGGCCCCGATCTCCGCGGGCGCGGCGCCTTCGGGGGCGACGCCCGCTCCCGCCGCCCTCCCCGTCGCGCCGGGCAGCCGGACCAGGACCGCCGCCGCGACCAGGGCCGCCGTGTACTCCTTCTTGGACAGCCCCCACAGGTCCAGCGCATACGGGTCGTGCTCGGCCGCCGGGAACGGTGCCGAGCCCCCGCCCCGTACGAAGCGCAGATACCCGTTCTCCAGGCCGATGGAGGGCACCCAGCGCACGTCGGTCACCTCCGACACCGGGAACGCGACCGGGCCGCCCGAGAGCTTGGCGCTGCCGGCCTTCCAGTTCCAGGTGAGGCGGATCGTCTCCCCGTCGAACGAGGCCGTGCCGTCCCCGCCGCCACCGGCGACCGGCACCGGGGGCCCCGGCAGCAGGAAGCCGTCCACCGCGCCGGTGGGCACCTGCTCGACCAGCAGGGCGTTGCGCACCTCGTCGACGAAGTACTCCGCCACCCCGTTCCGGTCCTTCTCCACGGCGAGCTGATAGGGGTCCGCGGCGTCCTTGAGCCGGCCGTCGGCCGCGCGCAGGACCGGGCACGCGCCGTCGCGCAGCCGCAGTCGCAGCCGGCCGCCCCTGCGGTCCGGCTCGAAGGAGATGCCCGCCAGCGCCCGCAGCGGTACGGCGCATTCCCCCAGCTCCTGCCGGAGCGGATGGACGCCCTTGCCCCGGCCCGGCACGATCCGCACCGTCTCGCCGTCGAAGGTCCAGGTCCCGTCGCGCTGGATTATTTCCGCCATGCGGCAGATTCTGCCAGCCGTCCCACGGGGGAGTGGTCTACACCTTGACCATCCGTGAGGCGCGCGATACGCATGGTGATGGTTCGGCTGTTCAGGAGATCCACAGGTGTGAACCCGTCGAAAGGGACCCGGCTTGTGAGACTGCACAGGACACGACGCGTCGCCCTTCCCCGCCTTCTCGGCTCGTTGCTGCTCGTCACCGCGGCCGGGATCTCCGGCATCGGCGCGACTCCGGGAGGACCGGCCCCGAAGGGACCGGCGGCGGACAACGGCCCGGCCGCCGCCCAGCCCCGCCCGCTCGGGCAGATCGTGCCCGCACCCGCGAAGGCGGAGCCCGGCGGTTCCCCGTACACCATCACCCCGGCCACCAGGATCCGCGTCGACGGCGACTCCGGCGAGGCCCGGCGGATCGGCGACTACCTGGCGGGCGTGCTGCGCCCGTCCACCGGGTACGCGCTGCCGGTCACGGGCGGCGGCGAGGACGGCATCCGGCTCCGTCTGGACGCGGGAAACCCCGAACTGGGCGCCGAGGGCTACCGCCTGAAGTCCACCGGCGGCTCCGTCACCATCACCGCGCACGGCCCCGCTGGACTCTTCCACGGCGTCCAGACGCTCCGTCAGCTGCTCCCGGCCGACGTGGAGAGGAAGAGCCCGCGGAAGGGGCCGTGGAAGGTCGCGGGCGGCACGGTCACGGACACGCCGCGCTACGCGTACCGGAGCGCGATGCTCGACGTGTCCCGGCACTTTTTCTCCGTCGCCGAGGTCAAGCGCTACATCGACCAGCTCGCCCTCTACAAGATGAACAAGCTCCATCTGCACCTCTCCGACGACCAGGGCTGGCGGATCGCCATCGACTCCTGGCCGCGGCTCGCCACGTACGGTGGGCAGACGGAGGTCGGCGGCGGCCCCGGCGGCCACTACACGAAGAGCGACTACCGGGAGATCGTCCGGTACGCGGCCTCCCGCTACCTGGAGGTCGTGCCGGAGATCGACCTGCCCGGCCACACCAACGCGGCGCTCGCCTCGTACGCGGAGCTGAACTGCGACGGCGTCGCGCCGCCGCTGTACACCGGCACCAAGGTCGGTTTCAGCTCGCTCTGCGTCCCGAAGGCCGTCACGTACGAATTCGTGGACGACGTGATCCGCGAACTGGCCGCGCTGACCCCCGGCAAGTACGTCCACATCGGCGGGGACGAGGCGCACTCCACCAGCCACGAGGACTACGTGGCCTTCATGGACAAGGCGCAGGCCGTCGTCGGCAAGTACGGCAAGACCGTGATCGGCTGGCACCAACTCACCGGCGCCGTACCGGTGAAGTGCGCGATCGCCCAGTACTGGGGCTACGACCGGACGGGCGCGGCCGAACGCGAACAGGTGGCCCGCGCCGCCGCGAACGGCACGAAGCTGGTGCTGTCCCCGGCGGACCGCAGCTACCTCGACATGAAGTACGACAAGGACACCGAGCTGGGCCTGGCCTGGGCGGGCTATGTCTCCGTCCGGCGCTCGTACGACTGGAACCCGGCGGCCTACCTGGACGGTGTCCCGCAGGACTCGATCCTCGGCGTCGAGGCGCCGCTCTGGTCGGAGACCCTGACCGACAGCGACGAGATCGAGCAGCTGGCGTTCCCCCGGCTGCCCGGAGTCGCGGAACTCGGCTGGTCGCCCGCGGCCACGCACGACTGGGACGCGTACAAGGTGCGCCTGGGTGCGCAGGGCCCGAGGCTCTCGGCACTCGGCGTCAACTACTACCGCGCGCCGGAGGTCCCCTGGGCGACGGAGTGAGGTGAGAGCGGGGCGGCCCGGTCCAGGCCGGGGCCGCCCTCGCCCCTACACCCCACTCACCTGCACGTTCACCAGACCAGGACCCCGCCGCCCACCGCCCGCGCCCGCAGGGCGGCACGATTGATGTTGCCGAGCCGTGCGACCACGTAGTCCTCCCCGTACCCGCTGTGCGCGCCCAGGACCGCCGTGTTCCCGTGCAACAGCTCGCACTCGGCCAGGAAGTCCTCGACCTCCCCCGGCTCCACGAACATGTTCTCGTCGGCCAGCCGGGGCAGGAACCGGGCCCCGAGCGCACGGGCGCACTCCGACCCCCAGAGCTTGGTCCGGCTGCTCTCGAAGCCGGCCATGTCGCCTCCGTCGTCGGGGTCGTCGAGCAGCCGCCAGTCCCCCTTCTCGTCGTACACGAAGGTGTGCACCAGCAGTGTCATGTCCCGAACTCCCCTCGATGCTCGTCGAGTTGCTCCCGGCCGGTGGCTCGGTTCGCTGCGTCGACTCTGCCGTCCGCACCCGAACACTGTCGAACGAATTGCGCGACCGCCGCGGGGCGGGTGCTCCACGTCGGCACGGTGGTCTTCGACCGGGCCCACGACATGGTGGGCGTGGTGGACGACGTCGCCGGTCCGATCGTCATGTTGTGGCGCCCCACCGGCCTCACCTGGAAGAGCCGATCGGCCTCCGTGCGACCCGGTACCGCTTACGAGCGGCGGCAGTTGGGGGCGATCGACGCACTGCATCAGCAGCGGCTCAAGGCAGCGGCGGGTTGAGCAAGGGGGCCGTCCGGGGGTGCGGCTCGGAGCGGGGCCCGCACGGCGGTACCGGAACGCGAACGGGGGCGGACCCGGAATCCGGACCCGCCCCCGTCATGCCATGCGTACGTGCGTCAGGACGGAAGGCCCAGTTCGCGGGCGATCAGCATGCGCTGGACCTCGCTCGTGCCCTCGCCGATCTCCAGGATCTTGGAGTCGCGCCACATCCTGGCCACCGGGTACTCGTTCATGAAGCCGTAGCCGCCGTGGATCTGGGTCGCCTCGCGGGCGTTGTCCACGGCCACCGTCGAGGAGTACAGCTTGGCGATCGCGGCCTCCTTCTTGAAGGGCTCGCCCGCCAGCATGCGCGACGCCGCGTCGCGCCAGCCGATGCGGGCCATGTGGGCGCGCATCTCCATGTCCGCGATCTTGAACTGGATCGCCTGGTTGGAGCCGATCGGCCTGCCGAACGCGTGGCGCTCGGCGGCGTACTTCACCGACTCGTCGACGCAGCCCTGGGCCAGGCCCGTGGACAGGGCGGAGATGGCGATCCGGCCCTCGTCCAGGATGCGCAGGAACTGGGCGTAGCCGCGGCCCTCCTCGCCGAGCAGGTTCTCCAGCGGGACGCGGACGTCGGTGAAGGACAGTTCGCGGGTGTCCGAGGCGTTCCAGCCGACCTTGGAGTAGGGGGCCGCGACCGTGAAGCCGGGGGTGCCGGACGGCACGATGATGGAGGAGATGAGCGGGGCGCCGTTCTCCTTGCGGCCGGTCACCGCCGTGACCGTGACCAGCTCCGTGATGTCCGTGCCGGAGTTGGTGATGAAGCACTTGGAGCCGTTGATCACCCACTCGCCGGTGGCCTCGTCGCGCACCGCCGTCGTCCGGCTGCCGCCCGCGTCCGAGCCGCCGTCCGGTTCGGTCAGGCCGAACGCGCCGAGCGCCTCTCCGGAGCAGAGCTTCGGCAGCCACCGCTGCTTCTGCTCCTCGGTGCCGAAGCGGTAGACCGGCATCGCCCCGAGGGAGACCCCGGCCTCCAGGGTGATCGCCACGGAGGAGTCGACCCGGGCCAACTCCTCCAGGGCGATCCCGAGGGCGAGGTAGTCGCCGCCCATGCCGCCGTACTCCTCGGGGAACGGCAGCCCGAACAGGCCCATCCGCCCCATCTCGCGCACGATCTCGTACGGGAACTCGTGCCGCTCGTAGAAGTCGCCGATCTTCGGGGCGACGACGTCGTGCGCGAACTCCTCGACGGTGCGGCGCAGTTCCTCGTGTTCGGCGGTCAGCCTGTGGTCCAGGGACATGGCAGGGGTCACTCCTTGTGGGAACGGGTGTCTATTGCACCGAGAGCGCGCGGACGGTACGGGACGGGCTGGGTCGACCCAGTTGATCGGCGAGCCACACGCTGGTGGCGGTGAGCGCGTCGAGATCGACCCCGGTTTCGATGCCGAGGCCCTGGAGCATCCACACGAGGTCTTCGGTGGCGAGGTTTCCGGTCGCGCTCTTCGCGTACGGGCAGCCACCGAGGCCGCCCGCGGAGGCGTCCACCGTGGTCACCCCGTGCTGGAGCGCGGCAAGGGTGTTGGAGAGGGCCTGCCCGTACGTGTCGTGGAAGTGCACGCCGATGGTGTCGGTGCGCACGCCCTCCTCGTTCAGCTCGGCGAGCAGGGTCTGTACGTGGCCGGGCGTGGCGACGCCGATGGTGTCGCCGAGGGAGAGCTCGTCGCAGCCGAGGTCCATCAGCGCCTTGGCGACCCGCACGACCTGGTGGACGGGGACGGGTCCCTCCCACGGGTCGCCGAAGCACATCGACAGATAGCCGCGGACGTGCACCCCCTCGGCCCTGGCGCGGGCGACGACCGGCTCGAACATGGCGAGCGACTCGTCGACGGTGCGGTTGAGATTGCGGGCGGCGAACGTCTCGGTCGCCGAACCGAACACGGCGATCCGGCGGGCGCCGAGCGCCAGCGCCCGGTCCAGACCGCGCTCGTTCGGCACGAGGACCGGCAGGGCGACGCCGTCGAGATCGGCCAGGCGGGGGAACAGGTCCTCGGCGTCGGCCAGTTGGGGCACCCATTTGGGGTGCACGAAGCTGGTCGCCTCGACGGTGGTCAGCCCCGAGGCGGCCAGTCGGTGGATGAACTCCGCCTTCACCTCGGTCGGTACGACGGACTTCTCGTTCTGCAGTCCGTCGCGGGCACCGACCTCGTGGATGCGGACCCGGGCGGGCAGATCCTGGGCCGGCACGGTCATGGGCAGGGTGCGGGACGTCGTCATGCTTCCTCCCCGGCGGTTTCGGCTGTTTCGGTGGGGACCACCACGGCCAGGACCTGGTCCATGGCGACCGTGGCACCGGCGCCGACGTCCAGCTCGGTCACGGTCCCGGCGTGCGGGGCGGAGATGACGTGCTCCATCTTCATCGCCTCCACCACGAGCAGGCTCTGACCGGCCACGACCTCGTCCCCGACGGCCACCTTCACGACCGTCACGGTGCCCGGCATGGGCGCGGCGAGGGTGTCCGCCCCGGACCGGGCGGCACCGGCCAGCGACGCCGCCACCGGGTCGTGGTCCTGTACGTGCCAGCTGTCGCCGTCGCGGCCCAGCCAGACCCCGTCCGGGGACGCGGCATGGGTGAACGCGTGGGTGACACCGGCGAGTTCGACGACGATTCGGTGCGGGGACAGCTCGGTGATCCCGGCCGTCTCCCGGCCGCCGGGCAGCGGAGCCAGCGGACCGCAGGCGCCCGTCGCGGGCTCCGGCGGCTGCGCGCCCTCGCCGACGTGGCCGAACGTCAGCTCCGTGCCCGCCGGGCAGTCGCGCAGCGAGATCTGCACCGGCTCGTGGCCCGGAATGCGGAAGTCGAACACGGTACGGGCCGGGGTGCCGCCCAGCCGCCAGCCGCTCGCCACCGAGAACGGGTCGACCCAGCCGGAGGCGTCGGCGGAACCGGAGGCGTCGGCGGCGGAGGAGGTGCCGGACGCTGCGGACCGGCGCAGCAGCGCCGCCGCCGCGTACACCTCCTCGGGCACGCCCTCCGGCACCAGCCCGGCCACCTCGCGCTCCACGAGGCCGGTGTCCAGATCGCCCGCCACCACCGCCGGGTGGGCGAGCAGCCGGCGCAGGAACCCGGCGTTCGTCGGAACGCCGAGGGTCACCGTGTCCGCGAGCGCCGCCCGCAGCCGGCGCAGGGCGGCGGCGCGGTCGGGGCCGTACGCGATGACCTTCGACAGCATCGGGTCGTACAGGCTGCCGACCTCGCCGCCCGTGCCGAGCCCGGAGTCCGTCCGCACGCCGTCGCCCTGCGGCTCGTGCAGCGCGAGCACCGTGCCGCCGGAGGGCAGGAAGCCGCGGGACGGGTCCTCCGCGCAGATCCGGGCCTCGACCGCGTGGCCGGTGAGCGCGATGTCCCGCTGCGTGTACGGGAGTTGCTCGCCCGCCGCGATCCGCAGCTGCCATTCCACCAGGTCCAGGCCGGTGATCAGCTCGGTGACCGGGTGCTCGACCTGGAGGCGGGTGTTCATCTCCATGAAGCAGTACGAGGCGGGGTCGTCGCCCGGGACGATGAACTCCACCGTGCCCGCGCCGACGTAGCCGCAGCTGCGGGCCGCCTGGACGGCCGCCTCGCCCATCGCCGCCCGGGTCTCCTCGTCGAGCAGGACGGACGGCGCCTCCTCGATGATCTTCTGGTGGCGGCGCTGGAGCGAGCATTCGCGCTCGCCGAGGTGGACCACGTTGCCGTGGGTGTCGGCCAGCACCTGGATCTCGATGTGCCGGGGCCCGTCGATCCACCGCTCCACGAGCAGTGTGTCGTCGCCGAACGAGGCCCGTGCCTCGCGCCGGGCCGCCGCGATCTCGTCCGCGATCAGCGTCTCGTCGCGCACCAGCCGCATGCCCTTGCCGCCGCCGCCCGCCGAGGGCTTCAGCAGCACCGGCGTCCCGATCTCCCGGGCGGCAGCGGCCAGTTGGTCGTCGGTGAGCCCGCTCCCGGCGGAGCCGGGCACGACCGGGACCCCGGCCGCCGCGACCGTCTCCTTGGCCCGGATCTTGTCGCCCATCAGCGAGATGGCGGTGGCGGACGGGCCGATGAAGACCAGCCCCGCCTCGGCGCACGACCGCGCGAAGTCGGCGTTCTCGGCGAGGAACCCGTAGCCGGGATGGACGGCCTGCGCGCCGGTGCGGCGGGCCGCGTCCAGGAGCGCGGGCACGCTCAGATAGCTCATGGCGGCGGGCGCGGGCCCGATCCGTACCGCCGTGTCGGCCTCCCGGACGTGCCGGGCGTCCGCGTCCGCGTCGCTGAAGACGGCGACCGAGCGGATGCCGAGCTCCCGCAGCGTACGGATGACACGTACCGCGATCTCGCCGCGGTTGGCGACGAGAACGGTGTCGAACATCGTCATCTGTTCCTCACATCCGGAAGACGCCGAAGCCGGGCGCTGTGTAGTCCCTTTGGGGAAGTGGGGCGTTTGAACACGCGGTCAGGGCGAGTCCCAGCACCTGCCGGGTCTCCATCGGGTCGATCACACCGTCGTCCCAGAGCCGGGCCGTGGCGTAGTACGCGTTGCCCTGGGTCTCGTACTGTTCGCGGATCGGGGCCTTGAACGCCTCCTCGTCCGCCGTGCTCCAGTCGTCGCCCAACTGGTCGCGCTTGACCGTCGCGAGGACGGACGCGGCCTGCTCGCCGCCCATGACGGAGATCTTCGCGTTGGGCCACATCCACAGGAAGCGGGGGGAGTAGGCCCGGCCGCACATGGAGTAGTTGCCCGCGCCGTACGAACCACCGACCACGACGGTCAGCTTCGGCACGCGGGTGCAGGCGACCGCCGTGACCATCTTGGCGCCGTGCTTGGCGATGCCGCCCGCCTCGTAGTCCCGGCCCACCATGAAGCCGGAGATGTTCTGCAGGAAGACCAGCGGGATGCCGCGCTGGTCGCACAGCTCGATGAAGTGGGCGCCCTTCTGGGCGGACTCGGAGAACAGGATGCCGTTGTTGGCGACGATCCCGACCGGGTGGCCGTGGATCCGGGCGAAGCCGGTGACCAGGGTCGTCCCGTACTCCTCCTTGAACTCGGCGAAGCGCGAGCCGTCCACGACCCGGGCGATCACCTCGCGCACGTCGTACGGGGTGCGGGAGTCGACCGGGACGGCGCCGTACAGGCCCGCGGGATCGACCTTCGGCTCGTCGACCGGGCGCACGGACCACGGCAGCGCGCCCCGGTCCGGCAGGGTGGCCACGATGTTCCGCACGATCCGCAGCGCGTGCGCGTCGTCCTCGGCGAGGTGGTCGGTCACCCCCGACGTACGGGAGTGCACCTCCCCGCCGCCCAGCTCCTCGGCCGTCACGACCTCGCCGGTCGCGGCCTTCACCAGCGGCGGCCCGCCCAGGAAGATCGTGCCCTGGTTCCGGACGATCACGGCCTCGTCGCTCATCGCGGGGACGTACGCCCCGCCGGCCGTGCACGAGCCCAGCACCGCGGCGATCTGCGGGATGCCCGCCCCCGACATCCGGGCCTGGTTGTAGAAGATCCGGCCGAAGTGCTCCCGGTCGGGGAAGACCTCGTCCTGCATCGGCAGGAACGCGCCCCCGGAGTCCACGAGGTACAGGCAGGGGAGACGATTCTCCAGCGCCACTTCCTGGGCGCGCAGGTGCTTCTTCACGGTCATCGGGTAGTACGTGCCGCCCTTGACGGTCGCGTCGTTCGCGACGATCACGCACTCCCGGCCGCTGACCCGGCCGATCCCGGCGATCACCCCGGCCGCCGGGGCGGCGCCCCCGTACAGCCCCTCGGCCGCCAGCGGGGCCAGCTCCAGGAACGGGGACCCCGGATCGAGCAGGGTGTCCACCCGGTCCCTGGGCAGCAGCTTGCCGCGCGCCACATGGCGGGCGCGGGCCCTCTCACCCCCGCCGAGCCTGGCCGCGGCGAGCCGCGAGCGCAGTTCGTCGGCGAGCGCGTGATGTGCCGCCTCGTTGGCCTGCCAGGCCTCGGAGGCGGGATCGGCCGCGCTCGTCAGCACCGGTGCCTGCTGCATCGTGTCGAGCCCCCTTGCCCGTACCGCAGTAGTTAGTGACCGTTAACGTCTGCCCCAAGGTTAACGAGCGCTAACAGCCTTGTCCAGGGCTGCCCGCGGGCTCCCCGAGGTCTGCGGCGGGAACCGGGCGGGGCGGGGGTGCCGCGCTCCGGTTAACGTTCGCTAACCCGACTGTCTAGAATCGAATCCATGACCACCAGGACGGACGCCCCCACCCGCCGCGAGCAGATCCTCAAGGAGGCCGCCCGCCTCTTTGCCGAGCGCGGCTTCCACGGCGTCGGTGTCGACGAGATAGGCGCGGCCGTCGGCATCAGCGGCCCCGGTCTCTACCGCCACTTCCCCGGCAAGGACGCGATGCTCGCCGAGCTGCTGGTCGGCATCAGCGAGCGGCTGCTGGCCGGCGGGCAGCTGCGGGTCTCGGAGGACGCGGCCGGGGAGGACGGCTCCCCGCGCGCCCTGCTCGACGCGCTCATCGCGGGCCACATCGACTTCGCCCTCGACGACCGCCCCCTGATCACCCTCCACGACCGGGAGCTGGACCGGCTGCGGGACGCCGACCGCAAGCGGGTCCGCCAGCTCCAGCGCCAGTACGTCGAGGTGTGGGTGGAGGTGGTCCGCGACCTCTACCCGGATCTGCCCGAGCACGAGGCCCGCGCCGCCGTCCACGCCGTCTTCGGCCTGCTGAACTCGACGCCGCACCTGGGGCGCCCCGACGCCCGGCCGGACCGTGCGGACACGGCGGCGCTGCTGCACCGGCTGGCGCGCGGCGCCTTCGAAGCGGCGGCGGCCCGCGCATGAGGCGCGGGACCTGCCGCGCCTTGAACATATGAATTAATACGGAAAGGCGGAGAGGGTGGATTAATTCCTTTCCCCTTTTCTCCGTCGCGCCCCTCCGGTCGGAGTGTCGCGATGATCCCCAGGCATATGGTTCGGGTTGTCTCGCCACGCCTGATGGGGAATTCAAATGAAAACATGTCAGGTTTCGGTCGTTGTCCCCTGCTTCAACGAGGACGAGGTGATCGAGACATTCCACCGTGCGCTGCTCGCCGTACTCGAACCGATGCGGCGCACCTTCGAGATCTGTTACGTCGACGACGGCAGCAACGACCGGACCGGAGCCCGGATCTGCTCGCTCGCCACCGAGGACCGGCGGGTCCGCTACGTCTCCTTCAGCCGCAATTTCGGCAAGGAGGCCGCCATGCTCGCCGGACTGCGGATGTCCCGGGGCGACGCCGTCGTCCTCATGGACTCCGACCTCCAGCACCCACCGGAACTGCTGCCCCGCATACTGGAGTTGTGGCAGCGCGGATACGACCAGGTCGTCGCGCGCCGGGACCGCACCGGCGAGGGCGTCCTGCGCACATTCCTCAGCGCCGCCTACTACCGCGCCATGGGCCGCTGCATGAACGTGGAGGTCGTCGACGGCGAGGGCGACTTCAGACTGCTGTCGCGCAAGGCCGTGAACACGGTGCTCGCCATGCCCGAGACCGACCGGTTCTCCAAGGGAATCTTCTCCTGGATCGGTTTCGACACCGCGTCCTTCTCCTACCGGAACGTCCGCCGCGCGGCGGGAAGTTCGAAATGGGCGGGCAGGAATCTGCTCAATTACGGGATCGACGGGCTGATCTCCTTCAACAGCCGCCCCCTGCGCCTGGCCATCCACGCCGGGCTCGCCCTCGCGCTGGCGGCCCTGGGGTACGCGCTGTGGATCATCACGGACGTCGCCCTGCACGGTGTCGCCGTGCCCGGCTACACGACCCTGCTGACCGCCGTCGTCGCGCTCGGCGGAATTCAGCTCGCCACCCTGGGCGTCATCGGCGAATACGTGGGACGCATCTACTCCGAGGTGAAACGCCGGCCGCATTACGTGGTGCGGGAGACGAGCGAGTGCCCGGACCGGGGCGTGCGTCCGTCCGGCGCGCTGTCCGAGGCCCCGTCCGTCGCCACGGCGTACGAAGGGCCCCGATGCACATGAGCCCGCACACCGGCACAGGCCCGGACACGGAGACGGGGACAGGCGCGGAAACGGGTACGGGTGGCGCGGACGGCCGCCCGCGTCCCGTACGGCGGTGGGCGGCGATCGGGACGTCGGGCCTCGCCCTGCTGCCGCTCGCCCTGCTCGGCGCGACCTTCTGGATCGGACGGCTGGTCCGTCCCGGAGGAGACGACTGGTGCTTCCTCCCGGTCGTACGGGACTCGGGCGCCTCCGGGATGATCGGCAAGTTCTTCCTCCACGACAACGGACGCATCGCCAACGCGCTGCTCGTCATCGGGTACGGATCCTTCGGCGTCCCGGGCCACCAGTGGTTCGCCCTGGTCAGCGGGGTGCTCATGCTGGGCATCCTGTGGGCGCTGATCGCCTCCGTACTCAAGCAGGCCGGACTGACCGCGCCACGCGGGTCGGCGCTGCTGGTGGCCGCGACGAGCGCGGCGCTCCTCTTCCTCGCCACGCCCAACCCGTACAAGGCGTTCTACTGGCCCGCCAACTCCGTCTCGCACACCGTCGCACCGGTGCTGGCCTGCGCCGCCGTGATCCCGTTGCTGCGTGCGCGGACGTGGCGGGGGCGCGGCTTCGCGCTGGGGGTCGCGTATCTGGCGGGGATCTTCGTCGGCACCCTGTCGGAGGAGACCTCGGTCGTCGCGTTCGTCGTGCTCACCACCGTCCTGCTGCTGAGCCGGTGGGCCCTTCCCGGGGCGGACCGGACCCGTACGCGCCTCTGGTGCGTGGTCGCCTTCGCCGGGGTCGCGGTCGGGACGGCCGTCCTGTACTTGTCGCCCGGCGCACGCGCCCGGCGCGCACGGTTCGGCGCCGACAGCACCTCCATGTTCGGCCCGGAGGCGCTGACCTCGGCGCTGCGGTCGTTCGCACATGTCCTGGGGACGGTCTTCACGACCTGGCAGTACCTGGGAGCGCTCGCCGTCGGTGTGCTGCTGGGCCTGGTGGTGCGCGGCGGCGAGCGCGGAACGGACTGGCAGGCCGGGCCGGGCGGGCAGGCCGGGCTTCTGCGCCGCAGGCCCGTTCTCCTGGCGCTCGCCGGATTCCTCGCCTTCCTGGTCTCCGGCTACCTCTGCGTCGTCGTCACCCACCCCGCCCTCGGGGCGAGCGTGGCGACCGCGTCGCGCCTCTGGGGCGACTTCCTCCTGCTGTACGTGTTGCTCCTGGTCGGCACCGGTGCCGTGCTGGGTCGGCGGCTGCGGGCCCGCCGCCGGGGCATCCGTGCGGCGACGGCGGGCGTCGCCGCCGTCATCTGCGCCGCGGCCTGCGTCGGCCTCGCCGTCCCGCTGTTCCGGCTGGGTACGCAGATGGAGGTGCGTGCCCAGCGCTGGGACCGGCAGGACCGCTCGCTGCGGGACGCGGTGGCGCGCGGCGCCACGGTGCTCCCGTACACGCCGGTGTCGGTCAGCGGGATGCTGGAGCCGTTCGGCAACCACGGCAAGCGGGAATGGCCGGCGAAGTGCGTCGCCCAGTACTACCATCTGAAGAAGATCACGCATTCGACCCGACTGCCCTGACTTGCGCGCCGGGCCGATCGGTCCGGCGCGCAATACACCCGGCACACTGCGCACACCCGACGGCACAATGGGTTCATGCCAATACCCAGCCGTGCCGCCCTCGTCGAGCACCTCGTCCGTACGCGTATCGCCGGGGACGTCGCCACGCCGCGCGACAACAACCTCTCCCACTACCGCAAGCTCGCCAACGGCGATCGCCACTACTGGCTGGGCCTGGAGCTCGGGGACCGGTGGCGCGACGAGCAGGACGTGCTGGCGGTGATGGCCGAACGCTGCGGCGTCAGCGACGACCCGGAGCACCGGTTCGGGCAGGACACCATCGACCCGGAGCTGACGGCCGACGCCCTGGAGCGGATGGCGGCGCGGCTGCGGAAGGCGGCGGCGGACTCGGAACGGGTGCTGTTCGCGACCGGGCACCCGGGCGGACTCCTCGACGTGCACCGGCAGACCGCGGCGGCGCTGCGGGCCGCCGGATGCGAGATCGTGCGGATTCCGTCGGGGCTGGTCGCCGACGAGGGCATGGTGTTCCAGTTCGCGGACGTCGCCGTGCAGGAGCGCGGCGCGACGCTCTGGCACACGCACTCGCCCGCCCCGATGGCCGCCATCCTGGACGGCCTGGAGCGGGAGGGCCGCCCGCTGCCGGACCTGGTGGTCGCCGACCACGGCTGGGCGGGGTGCGCGGGGCAGCGCGGGCTGGACGCGGTGGGGTACGCGGACTGCAACGACCCGGCGCTGTTCCTCGGCGAGGCGGAAGGCACGCTCCAGGTCGTCGTCCCGCTGGACGACCACGTGCTGGACCCGCGGTTCTACGACCCGATGACGGACTACCTGCTGGCCGCGGCGGGGCTGCTCCCGGGCTGATCCCGGCCGGGCCGGGAACGGGAACAGCGGTCGTCCGGGGGCCTGCCCCACGCCCGATCCGTGTCGAGTCCGGGCCCGGCCCGCGTCGAGTACGTGCCGCGTGCGGCCCTGCTCCACGGCGCAGGGCCGCAACTCCACGACCCGCCCGCACAGTTGCTACCCTGCGCCACGAATGTCCAGTGTCGTGGGGGGCGCATGTTCACATCGGGGCAGCGGTCCCGCGGGCGCGGGCCGAGGTCGGTTCTCACCGGACTGCTCGTCGTGCTCGCCCTTTTCGTCCTCCAGGAGCTCGCCGCCGGGCTGCTGCCCGACATCTACAAGGGCTTCGCGGGCGAGGACCGCCGCACACTCGTCGTGGGCGCGTCCGTCGCCTTCGTACTGACGGGCCTGCTCCTCTACATCGTGCATCTGCGGAGCCTCGTGCCGGACGACGCGGCCCCCGAACTCGGTGCCGACGAGCGGGCCAGGGCACGCGCCGCCCTGCTGCACGCCGTGCGCCGGAGCTGGACGGACGGCGCGGACCGGACCTGGGAACGGTCCGTGCGGATCGAACTGGGCCTCGCCGAGCACCGGGCGGCCGTGCACGACCCGTGGGGCGCGTCCCGGCTCACCACCGACGGTCCGGAGGGCGGGGTGCCGCTGGCCGCGGGGACCCGGATCGACGAGGTCTTCGACCGTCACAACGCCCAGCTCCTCGTCCTGGGCGCCCCCGGTGCGGGCAAGACCTCGCGGATGCTCGAACTGACCGAGAAGCTGGCCGAGACGGCCGAGCGGGACGACGACGCCCCCGTCCCGGCCGTCCTGCTGCTGACGGACTGGCACGGCGAACCGTTCGCGCGCTGGGTCCTGGACGAACTGCACAGCCGGTACCGCGTCCCCCGGGAGACCGCCCTCGCGCTGCTGCGGGGCAACGACATCGCCCTGGTCCTGGACGGGCTCGACGAGGTCGCCCCGCGGCTGCGCGCCGACTGCGTCCGCGCGATCAACGGGCTGCTCTCCGCCGAGCAGTACCCGCACTGCGCGATCGCCGTCTCGTGCCGTTCGACCGACTACGGCGAACTGGGGGAGCGGCTCACCGTCAGCGGCGCGGTCTGTGTGCAGCCCCTGGAGATCGCGGCCGTGCACGCCCTGCTCAACAGCGCGGGCGAAGGGCTGCGCGGCCTGGCGGCCGCCGTGGCCGCCGATCCGGTGCTGGCCCGGCTGCTGACCACACCGCTCATGCTGGGCGTCGCCGTCTTCGCCTACGAGGGCGTGGACGAGGGCGAGGTCGCGGCCCTCGGCGACACCGAGGAACGCAGGGGCCGCATCTTCGACGCCTACATCGAGCGCATGATCCACCGCGACCGGACCCTGCAGGGCCGGCCGATCACCCCGGAACGCCCCGCCGGCCAGGTGCGGGCCGGTCTGCTGCGGCTCGCCCGGGAACTGAGCCAGGTCCACGCGACGGTGTACTACGCGGACGACTTCACGCGCATCGTCCTCCAGGCACCGGACGACGTGCTCAGGCAACTGGTGTCGCCGGGGATGTACCCGGTGTTCCGGGGCATGCGCCGGCTGAGCGGGTACGAGGCCGGGAACCCCGCCAGCAGGCCGAACCCGGTCTACCGGCTCATGGTCGGCCTCTACCAGGTGCCCTTCCCGCTGCTGGGGTCGCCGTTGGCGAACCACCTCCAGCGGGGCTTCCTCGACTACGCGACCGACCGGGCGATCATGCGCCGCGTGGGGGACGGCCACGCCTTCCTGCACAAGACCATCCAGGACCACCTCGCGGCGCGGGCGCAGCGCATGTCCCTCGCGGAACTGCGGGCCCTGGAACGGTCGTCTGCCTGACCGGGCCCCGGAACGGTCCTCGGCCTGATCAGCTCCGGGGGACGCGGACCACGCCCTCCTGGATGACGGTGATCGCCAACCGGCCGTCCCGCGTGTAGATCCGGGCCTGGCCGAGCCCGCGCCCGCCGTACGCGGACGGCGACTCCTGGTCGTACAACAGCCATTCGTCGGCCCGGAAGGGGCGGTGGAACCACATCGCGTGGTCCAGGCTCGCACCGACCACGTCACCGACCGCCCAGCCCCCGCGCCCGTGCGCGAGGAGCACCGAGTCGAGCAGCGTCATGTCGGAGACGTACGTCGCCATGCAGACGTGCAGCAGCGGATCGTCCGCGAGCTTGCCGTTGGTGCGGAACCACACCTGGGAGCGCGGCTCGCGCGGTTCGCCGACCGTGCCGAAGGGCGGGGCGTCCACGTACCGCAGATCGACCGCGGCCCGCGCCTCGATCAGCCGGTCCACGATGGCCGGATCGCTGAAGCGGTCCGCGTACCGGGGCAGCAGCTGCGCCGTCGTGGGCAGCGTCTCCGGGTCCGGGGCGGCCGGCATGTCCGCCTGGTGCTCCAGGCCCTCCTCGTACGTCTGGAAGGACGCCGAGAGGTGGAAGATCGGCTGCCCGTGCTGGACGGCGACGACCCGGCGGGTGGTGAAGGAACGGCCGTCGCGGATGCGGTCGACGCTGTAGACGATCGGCGCGCCCGGGTCGCCGGCCCGCAGGAAGTACGAATGCAGGGAGTGGGCGGACGGGACCTCCCCCGCCGGGGCGGAGCCGGGGGCCCGCGCACTCCGGGCGGGGACGGTGCGGCCGGCGGCGACCAGGGCCTGGGCCGCGACCTGGCCGCCGAAGACGCGGGGCACGATCGCCGAGCGGCTCGTACCCCGGAAGATGTCCTGCTCGATCTGCTCCAGGTCGAGCAGATCGAGCAGGGAGTCCAGTGCTGAGCTCATGGAAGGAACGTAGCCGTTCTCACAGGCCCATGGACTTGGCGATGATCGACTTCATGACCTCGTTGGTGCCGCCGTAGATGCGGTTGACCCGGTTGTCCGCGTAGAGGCGGGCGATCGGGTACTCGTTCATGTAGCCGTAGCCGCCGTGCAGCTGGAGGCAGCGGTCGATGACGCGGTGCGCGACCTCGGTGCAGAACAGCTTCGCGGACGCGGCCTCGGCCGGGGTCAGCTCACCGGCGTCCAGGGCCTCCAGGGCGCGGTCGGCGACGGCTTCGGCGGCGTCCACCTCGGCCTGGCAGGCGGCCAGCTCGAACTTGGTGTTCTGGAAGGACGCGACGGTCTTGCCGAAGACGGTGCGCTGCTGGACGTACTCCTGCGCGAACCGGACCGCGGCCTTGGCCTGCGCGTACGCGCCGTAGGCGATGCCCCAGCGCTCGGACGGCAGGTTCTGGCCGAGGTAGTAGAAGCCCTTGTTCTCCTCGCCGAGCAGATCCCCGGCGGGCACCTTCACGTCGACGAACGCCAGCTCGGCGGTGTCGGACGTCCGCAGGCCGAGCTTGTCGAGCTTGCGGCCCAGGGAGTAGCCCTCGGACTTGGTGTCCACGGCGAACAGGGAGATGCCGAAGCGGCGGTCCTCGGCGGTCGGCGCCGAGGTGCGGGCACAGACGATGACGCGGTCGGCGTGGACGCCACCCGTGATGAAGGTCTTGGAGCCGTTGAGCACGTAGTGCGTGCCGTCGTCGGAGAGCTTGGCGGTGGTCTTCATGCCCGCGAGGTCGGAGCCGGTGCCCGGCTCGGTCATCGCGAGGGCCCACATCTCCTCGCCGGAGACGAACTTCGGCAGGTAGCGCTTCTTCTGCTCCTCGTCGGCGAGCATCTTGATGTACGGCAGGGCGAGCAGGACGTGCACGCCGGAGCCGCCGAAGTTGATGCCCGCGCGGGCGGTCTCCTCGTACTGGATGGCCTCGAACTTGTGGGTGTCCAGGCCGGCGCCGCCGAACTCCTCGGGCACGTTGATGCCGAACAGGCCGAGGTCGGCGAGCTTCGAGTAGAACTCGCGCGGCACGATGCCCTGCTGGAACCACTCGTCGTAGTGGGGGACGACCTCCGCCTCGATGAAGGCGCGTATGGTCTCCCGGAACGCCTCGTGGTCCTCGTCGAATACCGTACGGCGCACGGGGTGCCTCCTTGATCAGCTTCGGTCGGCGGTCGCCTTCGGCCGGGTCGGGTTCGGTCCGCCTCGACCGGACTGGCTAAGCGCTTGCTCAGATACATTCAAAAGTTACCCGGCAGTCACGGAGGCTGTCCAGGGTGATGCGCGGCACGCCCGGCCCCGGACGTGCGGAAGTCCTTCCCGGCCGGTGGCTGCCGGGAAGGACTTCCGCTCCCCTTTTCTTCCGGGGGCTGCCGGGGCTGTCGCGGTTACTGGGGCTTGAAGGAGCGGATCTGGTAGTTGCCCTGGAGGTTGCCGCCGTTGCCGGCGGGGGTGGAGCCGACCCGGGCGTTGTAGTTGGTCTGGGTGTAGTACTGCACGCGGTGCCCGGTCGCGTTCCACACGGAGCGGACGTTCTGGCCCCGCTGGATGAACGAGCAGTCGTCGGCGGTGTTCGCCCGCTGCTTGTCCGACCACTGGCAGCGGGTGCCGCCCCCGTTCCAGTCGCTGTAGATGCAGAAGTATCCGGGACTGCAGCTGTAGGAGGCTCTGGCGCTCTCGACGGCGCCGCCCCCTGCGGCTCCGGCTGCAGCTCCGGCTCCGGCTGCGGCGGGCCCGGTGGCCAGGCCCAGGGCCAGGGCGAGAGAGGTGACGGCGAGCGCGGTGAAGCGGTTCATGAAGGAGACCTCTTTCCTGACGGCGGCCAGGGTTCAGCTCCCTGGCCAGCGTCAGCGTGGCACGGCTGTGACCTGCGCAGACAGGCGGAAACAGGGGCGCTCGAAGCCTGCTGTGAAGATCGCGGCGCGCCTTCGCGCACCGGCGTGAACACCCGCCCGCGGTGACCGGCCGCGGCCCCGCCCGCGTTGGTCGGCCACGGCTCGTTCCCCCCGCTCCCGTCGTCGCCGCGGGCCGTGCGACGGCGTGGATTTCTGCGCTCCCGGCACACGGGTCACGCCAAGCGCACACCCGTCCATAATCCGACTAATGGCCATATCTCTTTCAGCTGGTGTTGACGCGGGAATTGATCTGTCGACGGGTCCGACCGGTCCGGCGCAGACGGGCAGGGCTTCCGGTTCGACCGGACGGTCCCGGCGCATCCGGTCCGGCCGGCAAGCGGTTCGGGCGTTCCGGCACGTCCCGTGGATCCGCGGACGGCCCAGAACGAAGCAGGGCTTCTCCCGACACCCGAACGAGGCCGCGACGCCGACTTTGCGGCCCCGTCCGGCGACCCCGAGACGCCCCGCCACGCCAGAACCACGACACCCGGAACCACGACACACGGAGGTCCCATGCTGGGGGTGGAGCACCCGGAGGCGAGCTGGGTGCAGGTGAACCTGGCCCCGCGGCCGAGCTCGTGGCCGCGCCTGTACGACTGGCTCGCCGACACGGCGCGCGGCCTCCTCGACGCGGACCTCGCGCGGGCGTTCTTCTTCATGCACAAGCCGCCGGGCCTGTGCGTGCGGTTCCAGGCGCCCGGGGCGGACGGCGCCGTTCCGTTGCGGGCCGAACTCCTCGGCCGGATCGAGGAGTTCGGCGGGCTGGCGGCTCCTCCGGTGTGCGTGGTGTACGAGCCGGAGTCCTATCTCTTCGGTGGTCCCGCCGCCATGCCGTGGGTGCACGAGTTGTTCACGGCGGACTCACTGGCCTGGCTCGACCGGCACGTCCGGCGCGGGGACGGCACCGGGCACACCGTGGCGGACTGGCGCCTCTCCCTCGCCCTGCTCCGCGAACTCTTCGACGGCCTGCACATCGTGGGCTGGGAACACCGGGGCGTCTGGGAAGCGGTGCGCACCGACACCCGGCGCGGCTTCCCCGGCGGCCTCCGGGACGACGCGCTGCGCCGGGCGGCCCAGGGCATCCGCACCTACTGGGAGCGGCCTCGGGCGCAGCTGCTCGACGGGCTGCCCGAGGCCTGGCACGGATGGCGGGAACGGCACGGGGAGGCGGTGCGCCGGGCCGCGGACCACTGGCGCACCGGCTACTTCGAGTCCGGCGAAGCGGTGCGCGGTCCGCGCCGTGCCGCCGCCTACGCCGTGATCTTCCACTGGAACCGGGGCCGGCTGTCGTACGCCCGCCAGAGTCTGCTCGCCGAGGCCCTGTTCGACGACGGGGCGGTGGACTGACATGACCGGCCTCCAGGCCTCCGCCCCCGTCCCGGCCCTCGCTCCTGTACCGGCCCCGCCTCCGCTCCTGTGTCGGCCCCGCCCCCGCCTCCGTCCCGGCCCCCCGGTCCCGCCTCCGCTCGCCCCGGCACGCTCGTCGGCCTGCGCATGACGTCCACGACCGACGGCCTCGGCCACACCACGCGGTATGTGATCAACGACCGCTCCCAAGTGGTAGCCGGGGTCGACGCTCTGGGGGCCGTCACCCGATTCGAGTGTGACCGATATCACCGACTGCTGTCCGTCACGAACCCACTCGGACGCGTCACCCGGTCCACATGCGACGAGCACGGCCGCACGACGGTGGTGGGGCGTCCGAACGGACGGCAGACGCGAACCGAGTGCAACGAACTCGGGCTCCCGGTCCGGATCGTTGGCAGCGATGGCGATATCACGCGTCAGACGTTCGATTCCTACGGCAACCGGACATCCGTGACGGAGCCGTCCGGAGCAACCACCCACTTCACCTATGACGGGACCGGCAAACTCACCTCCATCACCGATACGCTCGGGCACACCTCGACAGTCATCTCCGACGGGGCTGGTCTCCCCTTGGCCATCACGGATCCGCTGGGGGCGGCAACGTGCTATTGATCAAAAACTCATGGGGTTCTCGTCCAGGACGTGGCGGACGTGCGGGCCGCCGAAGTGGTTGCGGACCTCTACGAACCGGTGCTGCAGGCGCTGATCATGCGCCGGATGACCGACTCCGCCGGGGCGACCGGGTGACCGACCGGGGCGATCGTCCACGGTTCGCCGCCCGTGCCCATGCGCGTCACCAGACGAATTCGTCCGGATCGAAGCCCACGACGGCGGCGGCGAGCCAGAAGAACATGATGAAGACCGCGCAGATGACCTGCCAGACGAGGTCGGCGACGTCCGTGCCGGGCCTCGGGCCGAGGGCAGGGCGCACTTTGCTCTGCGGGTCGATGGTCATCAGGTACTTCTTGCCGACCTCCAACTCCCTTGCCGTGACGGACAGATCACGCTGTCGGGGGTT